>NZ_JBNDMC010000008.1:0-252109 GCF_050436385.1 Paraburkholderia sp. MM5477-R1 | reverse complement strand
AATCAGGGTTGTGATTGTATCGATGTATTTTAAAGGTGATCGAGAGATCGCTTTGGAATACGGCGCAACACGAATACTCAACCTGTAGCGAGTGCGTCTATCCCCTCCGGGGATGGGACCCACGTAAGCGCTAAAGCGCTAACGTGGGTCGACACAGAGACACACCCGTTATAGGGTCAAGCGAACAAGTGCATGTGGTGGATGCCTTGGCGATCACAGGCGATGAAGGACGCGGTAGCCTGCGAAAAGCTCCGGGGAGCTGGCAAACGAGCATTGATCCGGAGATGTCCGAATGGGGAAACCCACTCCTAATGGAGTATCCGTAGCTGAATCCATAGGCTGCGTGAGGCGAACGCGGTGAACT
Organism: Paraburkholderia sp. MM5477-R1; assembly: GCF_050436385.1. Classification (NCBI taxonomy): domain Bacteria; kingdom Pseudomonadati; phylum Pseudomonadota; class Betaproteobacteria; order Burkholderiales; family Burkholderiaceae; genus Paraburkholderia; species Paraburkholderia sp. MM5477-R1. The sequence continues at coordinate 251,745 of NZ_JBNDMC010000008.1, read as the reverse complement.
GAAACATCTAAGTAACCGCAGGAAAAGAAATCAACCGAGATTCCCAGAGTAGTGGCGAGCGAAATGGGATCAGCCGGTACACGTTATCTGTATTGTTAGTCGAACGCTCTGGAAAGTGCGGCCATAGCAGGTGATAGCCCTGTAGACGAAAACAGCATGGAAGAACTGGGTGTACGAGAAGTAGGGCGGGACACGTGAAATCCTGTCTGAAGATGGGGGGACCATCCTCCAAGGCTAAATACTCGTGATCGACCGATAGTGAACCAGTACCGTGAGGGAAAGGCGAAAAGAACCCCGGGAGGGGAGTGAAACAGATCCTGAAACCGCATGCATACAAACAGTCGGAGCCTCTGCGAAGGGGTGACGGCGTACCTTTTGTATAATGGGTCAGCGACTTACATTCAGTGGCGAGCTTAACCGATTAGGGCAGGCGTAGCGAAAGCGAGTCCGAACAGGGCGTCCAGTCGCTGGGTGTAGACCCGAAACCAGGTGATCTATCCATGGCCAGGTTGAAGGCACGGTAACACGTGCTGGAGGACCGAACCCACTAACGTTGAAAAGTTAGGGGATGAGCTGTGGATAGGGGTGAAAGGCTAAACAAACCTGGAAATAGCTGGTTCTCTCCGAAAACTATTTAGGTAGTGCCTCGTGTCTCACCTTCGGGGGTAGAGCACTGTCATGGTTGTGGGGTCCATTGCGGATTACTACGCCATAGCAAACTCCGAATACCGAAGAGTGCAATCACGGGAGACAGACATCGGGTGCTAACGTCCGGTGTCAAGAGGGAAACAACCCAGACCGCCAGCTAAGGTCCCCAAATATGGCTAAGTGGGAAACGAAGTGGGAAGGCTAAAACAGTCAGGAGGTTGGCTTAGAAGCAGCCACCCTTTAAAGAAAGCGTAATAGCTCACTGATCGAGTCGTCCTGCGCGGAAGATGTAACGGGGCTAAGCCATATACCGAAGCTGCGGATGCACAGTAATGTGCATGGTAGGAGAGCGTTCCGTAAGCCTGCGAAGGTGCACTGGAAAGTGTGCTGGAGGTATCGGAAGTGCGAATGCTGACATGAGTAGCGATAAAGGGGGTGAAAGGCCCCCTCGCCGTAAGCCCAAGGTTTCCTACGCAACGTTCATCGGCGTAGGGTGAGTCGGCCCCTAAGGCGAGGCAGAAATGCGTAGCTGATGGGAAGCAGATTAATATTTCTGCACCATTGTGAAATGCGATGGGGGGACGGATCGCGGAAGGTTGTCCGGGTGTTGGAAGTCCCGGTCCTTGCATTGGAGAAGGCGCTTTGGCAAATCCGGGCGCGGGATTCAAGGGTGCGAGGCGAGCCACTTCGGTGGCGAAGCAACTGGAAGGGGTTCCAGGAAAAGCCTCTAAGCTTCAGTTTCACAGTGACCGTACCGCAAACCGACACAGGTGGGCGAGATGAGTATTCTAAGGCGCTTGAGAGAACTCGGGAGAAGGAACTCGGCAAATTGGTACCGTAACTTCGGGATAAGGTACGCCCTCATAGCCTGACTGGCCTGCGCCAGAAGGGTGAAAGGGTTGCAATAAACTGGTGGCTGCGACTGTTTAATAAAAACACAGCACTCTGCAAACACGAAAGTGGACGTATAGGGTGTGACGCCTGCCCGGTGCCGGAAGATTAAATGATGGGGTGCAAGCTCCTGATTGAAGTCCCGGTAAACGGCGGCCGTAACTATAACGGTCCTAAGGTAGCGAAATTCCTTGTCGGGTAAGTTCCGACCTGCACGAATGGCGTAACGATGGCCACACTGTCTCCTCCCGAGACTCAGCGAAGTTGAAGTGTTTGTGATGATGCAATCTCCCCGCGGCTAGACGGAAAGACCCCATGAACCTTTACTGCAGCTTTGCATTGGACTTTGAACCGGTCTGTGTAGGATAGGTGGGAGGCTATGAAGTTGGGACGCCAGTCTCAATGGAGCCGTCCTTGAAATACCACCCTGATCTGTTTGAGGTTCTAACCTTGGCCCGTGATCCGGGTCGGGGACAGTGCATGGTAGGCAGTTTGACTGGGGCGGTCTCCTCCCAAAGTGTAACGGAGGAGTACGAAGGTACGCTAGGTACGGTCGGAAATCGTGCTGATAGTGCAATGGCATAAGCGTGCTTGACTGTGAGACTGACAAGTCGAACAGGTGCGAAAGCAGGTCATAGTGATCCGGTGGTTCTGTATGGAAGGGCCATCGCTCAACGGATAAAAGGTACTCTGGGGATAACAGGCTGATACCGCCCAAGAGTTCATATCGACGGCGGTGTTTGGCACCTCGATGTCGGCTCATCTCATCCTGGGGCTGTAGCCGGTCCCAAGGGTATGGCTGTTCGCCATTTAAAGAGGTACGTGAGCTGGGTTTAAAACGTCGTGAGACAGTTTGGTCCCTATCTGCCGTGGGCGCTGGATATTTGAAGGGGGCTGCTCCTAGTACGAGAGGACCGGAGTGGACGAACCTCTGGTGTACCGGTTGTCACGCCAGTGGCATCGCCGGGTAGCTATGTTCGGAAGAGATAACCGCTGAAAGCATCTAAGCGGGAAACTCGCCTTAAGATGAGATATCCCCGGGGCTTCGAGCCCCTTGAAGGGTCGTTCAAGACCAGGACGTTGATAGGTCAGGTGTGCACGTACAGTAATGTACTGAGCTAACTGATACTAATTGCCCGTAAGGCTTGATCCTATAACAGGTGTGTCTCGACCCGCGGTAGTGCTTCAGCACTTACGCGGGTCCGATCCCCGAAGGGGATTGGTGTGAACTCCCGCGGGAGCTCACAGAAACGCCCGGTTGGGATTCAGTGTTGTGCCAGAAACAACACAACCCCCCACACTCGAATCCTTTACGCTTCTTCCCGATTGGCTGTGGCGCAACCGGTTGACTCCAGCCCTGCGACGCAGCAACCCGTCATGCCTGATGACCATAGCGAGTCGGCCCCACCCCTTCCCATCCCGAACAGGACCGTGAAACGACTCCACGCCGATGATAGTGCGGATTGCCCGTGTGAAAGTAGGTAATCGTCAGGCTCCCCCCCAGTCAGAAACCCCACCCGCCGCGGTGGGGTTTTTGCGTTTACGCGGCCCAAATCAACAGCAACATGCTCGACCGGGCACGAACAATAAGCGTGGTCGGACGCCGTTGCCAGCCATTGCCAAAAGTAGCCTGTTGATCGACGCGTTTTTGCGCATACTGAAGTTGATCCAGAAAAACGGACATCTATCCTTTGGAGAAGGAGGTGCCGATTATGGGCAAGCATCGTACCCCGTACCCGGCGGAATTTCGGGCGCAAACGGTCGAGCTGGTGAAGGCCGGACGCAGGCCGGAGGAACTGGAAAAGGAGTTCGAGCCGACTGCACAGACCATCTACAACTGGGTGGCGCAGGCTGATAGAAGTGGCGCCGTTAGTTCGGACAGTCAGATCGAATTTATAAGTGGAAGCGCCGGGGTCATCAAGCTGCCGATTTGATCGCTGGCAGCGTCGCGAAGTATGCCTCATCCGGCGTCTGATCGGCCAGACTTGAATGGGGCCGTTTCTGGTTGTAAAGGTTCAGGTAACCGCCGATGGAGCGGCGTGCATGGCTGACTGATTCATAGGCTTTCAGATACACCTCTTCATATTTCACGCTGCGCCAAACGCGTTCGACGAATACGTTGTCGCGCCAGGCGCCTTTGCCATCCATGGACAGGCGGATGCCCCTGCCGAGCACGGCGTCGGTGAACGCTGTCGCGGTGAACTGGCTGCCCTGGTCGGTGTTGACGATTTCAGGTTGCCCGTATTTCGCAAACGCTTCTTCCAACGCCTCGACAGCGTGCATCGCTTCCATCGTAATCGCCACGCGGTGGGCCAGTACCTTTCGGCTGGCCCAGTCCACCACGGCGGTCAGATATACGAAGCCGCGCGCCATCGGGATATAGCTCGTATCCAGTGCCCAGACCTGGTTTGCCCGAGTGATCGTCATGCCTCGCAACAGATAAGGCCAGATCTTGTGCTTCGCATGACGGCGGCTCGTGTTCGGCTTGCAGTACAGCGCCTCCATGCCCATGCGCTTCATCAGAGTGCCGACGTGTTTGCGCCCGACCCTGATAGCTTCACGTTTGAGCAGGCGAACCAACATTCGTGCACCGGCAAACGGGAACTCCAGATGCAATTCATCGAGCCGCCGCATCAGCTTCTGATCGGCCTCGCTGACCGGGTGCGGTTGGTAGTAGGCGCTTGAACGGGCAATGCCCACCAGCCGCACCTGCCGGCTCACCGGCAATGCGTGCTCGCGATCAATCATCGCTTTACGCTCAGCAATCCCGCCTTGCCGAGCGCGCTTTCCAAAAAATCGTTCTCCAGAGTCAATTGCCCGATCTTCGCGTGCAACACCTTTACATCGACCGGGGGCTCGGCCGATGTTTGGCCCGTCTCGAACACTTCGGCAACACGCTCTTGCAGTTGCTTCTTCCAGTCCGTGATCTGGTTCGGATGCACATCAAACTGCTGGGTCAGCTCGGCCAGCGTCTTGTCGCCCTTGAGCGCCGCGAGTGCCACCTTTGCCTTGAACGCCGGTGAGTGTGTCCGTCGGTTGCGTTTCGTCATCTTCTGGTTCCTTGTTGCCGGCCATTATGACCGACTCACGCCCCAGCTTTTCCACTTACCGACCTGTCTGAATTCTCGGCGCCACTTCTGATCGCGATACAGATGTTCCGGTGCGACGATGGCACGCCGTTGCGCGTAACGTTCGCACTCGACTGCTGCGATCGGAGAGGCGATTGGCCGGGCGGCGGGGACCGGCGGGTATAGCGGTGATGTAGTGCGCGACGCGATGCTGGCCGCCGTCGCGCAGCAATTCGGCACCGGGCAGGTCGCGCCGTCCATCGAATGGTTGACGGACAACGGCTCGGCTTATGTCGACCACCGCACTCGCAGCTTCGCTCGCGAATTGGCCCTGGAGTCATTGACAACGCCGGCACGTTCTCCGCAGAGCAATGGCATGGTCGAATCGTTCGTGAAGATCATGAAGTGACAATTACGTCGCCTGTATGGACGAGCCTGACGCGCCAGCGGCGCTCTCGTGTCTGGCTGTTGCATTTGAACACTACAATGAGCGCCATCCGCACAAAGCCCTGGAATACCGCTCGCCGCGTGAGTTCAGGCGTGCTGCCGCGATTTCATCGACCTAACGGTGTCCGCGTGTCCTGAGTTACAGGGGCAACTCCAACCAGCTGCACTGGGTCATCTCCGCCCCCTAGTTGCCCGACCTCAGCAAGCAATGCTTCGTCGCGCGCAATCACCTTCGGCAGATGCAAGCGCAAGAATTCGACCCACGTGCGCGTCTTTGCATCGATGAATTTGCGCGACGGATAGAGCGCATAAACAGTCGTCTTTTGCAGCGTATATTCCGGCAACACGCGCACCAGCGTGCCATCGCGCAACCCGGAAATGGCCGCGTAGAGCGGCACCATGCCGATGCCCATGCCTTCGCGGATCGCCACGATCAATGATTCGGCGATGTTCACATGCACGGGGCCGTCGACTTCCATCAACTCACTGCCGTTCGGGCCGTCGAGCGTCCATTCATGTGGCGGGAACGCCGGTGTATGCAGGATCAGACATTCGTGATGCGCAAGGTCAGCCGGTTCTTGCGGCGCGCCGTGCGCCCGCACGTAGGCCGGCGATGCGCACAGGATGCTGAACGTCGTCCCCAGCGGAAACGATACGAGGTCCGAATTCGGCAGCGTCGATGCGCCGATCACGGCCACGTCGGCGCTGCCCTCGAACAGATCGGGCATGCGCTGCGATAGCGTCAACTCGACGGTCACATCAGGATAAAGCTCGCGGTAACGCGAAATGGCCGGCAGGACGTAGTGCTGGCCGATGCTCGCAAAGCTATGCATGCGCAGTGCGCCGGTTGGTCGCTCGTGTGCGCAACTGGCTTCTTCTTCCGCAACATCGACATCCGCGAGGATCTGCTGCGATCGTTTCAGATAGCGCTCGCCGGCGGTGGTCAGCGCAAGCCGACGCGTCGAGCGATTCAGCAGGCGTGTGCGCAGATGTGCTTCAAGCTCCGAGACCGCGCGAGACATCGCGCCGGTCGTTGAATTGAGCGATTGCGCGGCCGCGGTGAAGCTACCGGCTTCAACCACGCGCACAAACACTCGCATATTTTGTAGCGTGTCCATCAAACCTTCTGTTTCATGATCAAGATCATATTTTCCGTCAGTCTCAGAACACTATTGTTGTCCGTTCTGGAACAGATGTTCTGCACCCATCGGCTTAATGTACGCATCGCGGACTCCTACAATCGGCGCCTCGCCTGCCGGTGTTGGCCATTCTGTCCGGAGGCTCTCTCAGCGACCACGTAGGGTGCACTGTTTTCAGATGAGACCCGATCATGCGATCGAACCGTCGGCGGATTTCTTCGGTCCGCGCGGCGTCATGCGGCGACGCCTCAGCCGAGCCAAACTCAATCGCGCCGTGCGCGACTGGGCCAGCAGCGACGGTCTGACCTGGCTGCATCTGCTGAAGACGGTCACCGCCGGTCTGCTGGCGTTGGGCATCGCGATGCTGCTCGATCTGCCGCAGCCGCGCATTGCGATGACCACTGTCTTTGTGTTGATGCAACCGTTCAGCGGCATGGTGCTCGCGAAGAGCTTCTACCGGATTCTCGGAACGGCAGTAGGGACCGTGGCGGCGCTCGTGCTCGGCGGGCTGTTCGTTCAGCAACCCGAACTGTACACGCTCGGCATGATCGTGTGGGTGAGCGCCTGTATTGCTGCGGCGGTCCGGTATCGGCATTTCAGATGGTACGGTTTTGTGCTCGCGGGTTACACCGCCGCGCTGATCGGCATTCCAAACGTGACGACGCCTCAGGGACTGTTCCTCGCCGCACTCACGCGTGCGGCGGAAGTGGCGGTCGGCATCGTGTGTTCGAGCGCGGTCAGCGCGTTGCTGCTGCCCCAGCGCTCGATCCTTGCGCTGCGACGTAACCTTCAGATCAGGTACGCGAATTTTACTGCGTTTGCTGTCGACATGCTCGCACGCGGGCTTGAGCGCAATCAGTTCGAACGGCGTTTCGCGGATTTCGTCGACGAAATCACTGGCTTCGAAGCAACCCGTACGTTCGTCGCATTCGAAGATCCGGCGATGCGCTCGCGCAGTGCGCATCTGGCGCGTCTGAATAGCGAATTCATGGATGCGTGCGCGCGTCTGCATGCGCTGAATCAGTTGCTCAAACGATTGCGCGCCAGCCGCGCTGTGTCGATACTCGCGGCCATCGGTCCGTACCTCGACGAACTGGGAGCCTTGTTCGAAGCACAAGCTGAAGCCGGCGTCGAAGCATCGCACGCAGCAGCCGATCTGCGCCCCTTTCGAGCGAGCTTGCCACGCCGGGTACGCGAAACCAGGCGGCCACTCGAAGCCGCGTCCGCGGAATCGCTTGCGGACTTCGACACGGCAGCCGAATTGCTGTATCGATTCGTGGGCGAATGGATAAACTATTCGCAAACCTATGCATGCTTGTGGCGCAAAACAGCAAGCCGGCAGTACTGCCTACGATGCAGCTCAAGCCCAACTAAGAGCCACCGCACAAGCAGACCTATAAGCCGCACAAACCACTTCGCCGTATTGTTCACATTCGTGCGCTCGGCTGTCGTCATCGGAATCGCCGGTGCGTTCTGGATCGCGACCAACTGGCCGAGCGGCGGTCTCGCCGTGATTGGCGCAACACTGGTCTGCGCGTTGACGTCCACCGCGCCAAGCGCCACCAGAATGGCCATCCAGATGGCGATCGGCGCGGTGCTCGGGACGCTGGCCGGCTATGTGTTCATGTGCTACGTGTATCCGAACATCGATGGGTTCCCGCTGCTTTGCGCGGTACTCGCGCCGGTGCTCGCGCTCGGCGCATTCATCGCGACGCGTCGCGGCGCGGCAGGGCTTGGCATCGGCTTTTCGGTGTTCTTCTGTCTGCTGGCCGGGCCGGACAACGTCGTCAGCTACGTGCCCGATCTGCTGATCAACAACGGCATCGCGCTGACCGCGTCGATGCTGCTCGCAGCGGTTGTTTTCGCGGTGGTCTTTCCCGCCGATATGCGCTGGCTCATCGACCGGATCATGGGCGACCTGCGAGCGCAAACGGTGTCGGCATGCAAGGACGCGCTGCCGGGTCTGAACCAACGTTTCCAGTCGGGCACGCATGATCTGACTTCGCAACTGCGCGTGCTGTTGACGCACCGTTCACGACGACGGCGCGACGCACTTCGCTGGATGCTCGCAACGATCGAAGTAGGTCACGCCGTCATCGATCTGCGCAACGAAGCCGCACGCGCCGATTATGCCGACATCCTTCAGCCGCGTTGGCGCAGCGTGATCGAACACACGTGCGACGATCTTGCCCGGCTCTTCGAACGCCCAGGTCCACGGTCGCTCGAACGCGCACTCGTCGCCGTGCGCTCGGCCACCTGGTTCGCGCAAGACATGCTGCAGGCAGTGCACGCCGAGCGCGACCGGCATTACGATCTGCAACGTATCTTGAGCTGTCTGCACTTCATTCGTAGCGCGTTGCTCGACAAGGACGCGCCCTTCAATCGTCGCTGAGCAATGCTGCGTGGATCTTTCTGCCAGATGGAAAGATCCCTTCCGGGATGCCCCGTTTATTCGCGTAGGTGGCGGTCATATAGTTTCGTCACTGCCTCGCAGTATTCGTCGCAGTAGTCGTAAGTCCTGGAGAACGAGATGAAAGTGTTGAAGATGGTCCTGATTGCCTGTTCTTTGTCCACCGCTGCCGCCGCCTATGCACAGACGGCGCCGGCCGCGCCGGAGCAGCAGGTTGCGCAAGCGGATGGCCAGCGCACCGATAAGGTTGCCCCGCGCAAGCATGTGGAAGCGCCGAAAGCGAAAGCTGATGAATGTGTCGGCCCGATGAGCTTCTGCAACATCTACTTCGGCAGCTAAGTCCGGCTGCCTCACGCGCAACACCTGTCGCGGATCCTATCGCGCGACCCAACACCTGCTCGCGACGCCGTCCGATCGAGACGCCGCGGCGGGTGCGGCAACCGCCTATTGAGCGAAGCACACCGCAGACGTGCGCACCAGTAGACGGAGCTGGCGACTATGGAGAGACTCCCTTTCATGTACGAAGACCGAATTCGCTGCGCCGCGCTGCGCGGAAAAATCACCACGGCCGCCGACGCGGCGCTTCTGATTCACGACGGCATGCGGGTTGGCGCAAGCGGCTTCACGCGCGCGGGCGACGCGAAGGCCGTGCCGGTCGCGCTCGCCGAGCGTGCGCGCCGGCTGGGCGAGCCGCTGCGCATCACGTTGATGACGGGCGCCTCGCTCGGTCATGACGTTGACCGCATGCTGACCGAAGCGCATGTGCTCGCGCGCCGTCTGCCGTTTCAGGTAGACAAGACGCTGCGCGACGCCATCAATCGCGGCGAAGTGATGTTCGTCGATCAGCATCTGTCCGAGACCGTCGAGATGCTGCGCGCGAACCAGCTCGGCAAGCTCGATGTCGCGATCATCGAAGCCGCCGCGATCACGGAGAGCGGCGGTATCGTGCCGACGACGTCGGTCGGCAATTCGGCGAGCTTCGCGATTCTCGCGGACAAGGTCATCGTCGAGATCAATCTTGCGCAGCCGCTCGGGCTCGAAGGCTTGCACGACATCTGGATTCCGGGGCGCCGGCCGCATCGCGAGCCGCTGCCGATCGTGCGCGCGCAGGATCGCGTCGGCACACCCGCTATCGAGATTGCGCCCGAGAAAATCGCGGCGATCGTGATGACGGACATGGCCGACAGCCCGTCCACGGTCTTGCCCGCGGATCGGGAAACCGCGTTGATCGCCGCTCATTTGATCGAATTTTTCCAGCACGAAGTCACGCGTGGCCGCATGCCGAAGCAGTTGCCGCCGCTGCAGGCGGGCATCGGTACGATCGCCAACGCGGTGCTGGCAGGATTCGTCGATTCGCCTTTCGAGGTGTTCGAAATTTATTCGGAAGTCCTTCAGGATTCGACGTTCGATCTGATGGACGCTGGTAAGGTCACGTTCGCGTCCGGCGCGTCGATCACGTTGTCGGCCGCGCGGCAGGCGCAGGTATTTGGCGATATCGAGCGCTATCGCGACCGGCTCGTGCTGCGTCCGCAGGAAGTCAGCAACCATCCCGAGGTGATTCGGCGGCTCGGTCTGATCGCGCTCAATACCGCGCTCGAATTCGATATCTACGGCAACGTCAATTCGACGCATGTCGGCGGCACGCATATGATGAACGGCATCGGCGGCTCGGGCGACTTTGCGCGCAATGCGTCGTGCGCGGTGTTCGCGAGCAAGTCGACCGCGAAGGACGGCCGCATTTCGAGCATCGTGCCGATGGTGCCGCATTGCGATCACAACGAACACGACGTCGACGTCGTCGTCACCGAGCAGGGTCTCGCCGATCTGCGCGGCCTCGCGCCGCGCGAACGTGCGACGCTGATCATCGAGCATTGCGTACATCCGCGGTATCGCGAGCTGTTGCGCGACTACTACCGCGATGCGTTGCTCTGGGGAGGGCAGACGCCGCATTGCCTCGATCAGGCGTTTGCATGGCATACACGGCTGCGCGATACGGGGTCGATGCTGCCGGCCTGATTCTGCGGCGGCGACAACCGCGGCGATAAAAGCAGAAGCAACAGGCCATAAAAAAGCGCCAGCGATTCGAACCCGCTGGCGCTTGATGACGTCGGATGCCGTGCTCAGGACCCTCGTCGCACGAGCCGGATAATAAACAGCAGAATGACCGCGCCGATCAACGCGGTGATGATCGAGCCGATCCAGCCGCCGCCAAGCGAGATATGCAGCACGCCGGCGAGCCACCCGCCGATGAACGCGCCGATGATCCCGACGATGATGTCGACGATCAGGCCGAAGCCGCCGCCCCTGACCAGCACACCCGCGAGCCAGCCCGCGATTGCGCCGATGATGATCCATGCGATGATGCTGTGTTCCATATTCGAGACTCCCTGGTTGAGTGTGAACAAATCACAGTGACAGAGCTTAGTCGAAGGTTATGGGACCGTCCACGTTCAGGACGCGGAATTAACATTATCTGAATCTGCTGCCCGCTAAGTGTAGACGATGCGCGCGAACAAAGGAGACTTACGCGCCGCGCTTCACTCGGGCGTCGGCTCCGCTTCCCGCGCGGTCCAACTGACGCTGGACACGCTCTTTTCCATGCTCAGGCGGCTCGCCATCTGTTCGAGCTTCGATTGATCCTTCGGATGCATCGTCAGCGTCGCCGTCACGCGAATGCGCGCCGGTTCGTCCTCGACATCCTCGCTCGTGAGGCTCTGGAACGACAGCGGCGCCGAGTACATCGAGTTGGAAATCGCGGCGCGAATGTTGATCTCGTCGGCTTCGCGGCAGACGATCGTCAGCACGTACTCGCGCACGAGGTCGGCGTTTGAAACCGGCGTCGAGTTGATCATCCGGCTCACTTCACGCAGCGCGGTGTTGGCCAGCAGCACGACCGCGGTGCCCGCGAGCGCCGGTCCGTAATGTCCCGCGCCGCTCAATACGCCGACGGCCGCCGAGCACCACAGCGTCGCCGCGGTGTTGATCCCCTGGATCGAGCCTTTGTCGCGCATGATGACGCCGCCGCCAAGAAAGCCGACGCCGGACACCACATAGGCGGCAATCTGCGTGACGCCGCTGACGCCGTTGCCGGTCAGCACGCCGAGCGTGACGAACAGGCACGCGCCGCTCGCCACGAGCGTGATCGTGCGCAGGCCGGCAGTGCGCTGGCGCATCTGTCGTTCGAGGCCAATCGCGACGCCGCAAGCAAAAGCGGTCAGAAGCCGCAGGAAGAATTCGAGTGTCATCGTTCAGAAAGGTTGGCGTGCGCGCTGCCGCAGGGTGAAGCCTACGCGTGGGAACGTCGGGTCGTCTACCTCGTGCACGCTAAGCGCATGAGGGTGGAACGAAATACGCGCGCACACGCGTGCAGCGGCCGGAAGCGTGCGGCATCGGCATGGCATCGAGCCACGCTGCGCTTCACCGACAGTACGCGAATGACAATGAAATGAGAGCGACGTGCGCCATCGAGCCCGAGGGCAGGACGGCGACAGAGACACCTGACGCGGAAATCCTGCCGCTCAGGCGAGCGGGCAAATCGATACTCGGCTGGTACAGCTGCTACTGTCCAAGATCGTGATTCCGGTTAAAAGAATTGCGCGAATTTTAGAGGGCGGCGCAAAGTTCAGTCAAGCCGCGATCGGCGGAGAGTGCGCATGTGGGTTTGCTACAGCCGTATCGTAGACAGGCCGTGATTAATTGCTCCGGACTGCGAATATTGAGTTCAATCCGGTTCGCCCGGCACGAGTCTCAAGCGCGTGATTTCCGAAGGCGCACCGAGTCGTTTCGGCGGACCCCAATAGCCCGTACCGCGACTCGTATAAACCCAGAGTCCGTTCAGGCGCGCGAGGCCTGCCGTGAACGGCTGTTGCAGGCGCACAAAGAAATTCCACGGAAAGAACTGACCGCCGTGCGTATGACCCGACAACTGCAGCGTAAAGCCGGCCGCCGCGGCCGCTTCGGCCGAACGCGGCTGATGCGCGAGCAGCACCCTGATCAGCACGTCGCCCGGCGCGCCGGCGAGCGCCGCGACCGGGTCGCTGCGATGCGCGGGGTCGTGATGACCCGCCGAGTAATCGGTGACGCCGGCGATGACGGCGCGCGCGCCGTCATGGTCGACGATCACGTGTTCGTTCAGCAGCACCCGCAAGCCGAGCCGGCGGAATTCGGCGATCCACGAGTTCGCTCCGGAGTAGTACTCGTGATTGCCGGTCACGAGAAACGCACCGTGCCGCGCGGCGAGCCGCGACAGCGGCTGCGTATGCCGGCTCAACTGCGGCACGCTGCCGTCGACGACGTCGCCCGTCACCGCGATCAGATCCGGCTTGAGCCGGTTCACCGCGTCGACGATCGCATCGACATAGCGGCCCTTGATCGTCGGGCCGACGTGGATGTCACTGATCTGCACGATCGTGAAGCCGTCGAGCGCGGCAGGCAGATCGTCGATCGGCACGTCGATCGTGACGACGCGCGCGCGACGGCGCGCGTTGAACAGGCCAATCAGCGTCGACAGCAGCGCGAGCAGCGGCACCGCCGCCGCCGAGCCGGTGCGCCAATGCGCGATCGTGAGCGTGTTCGGCCAGATCGCGTCGATCGTCAGCAGCGACGCCAGCACGAGGTCGCGCGCGAACGTCAGTACCAGCAGCGACGAGAAGAAGCCCATCGCGAGCAGGCCCACCCACGCGAGACGGTCGCCGAGCGGCTGGCGCTTGAAGCCGCGCGCCATCATGCCGACCGGGATCAGGTAGATCGACAGCACGAGCCACAGCACGCACAGCCCGCGGCCGGCCGCGTCGATCGGCATGTCGGGAATCAGGCGCAAGCCGACGTAGATATGCAGCAGGATGCCAATCAGGATGATGCGGACAAGAAACGATGAACGTCGCATAAAGAGGATCAGAGCGGGAAGGGGCCGAAGGGCAGCGATAGCGCGGCGGCGATCGGTTGACGGAACGCGGCGAATCATTCTACCGACATGTTCAGTCCCTTGCCGTAGCCGCAAAATTCGTGCTCCCGCACCGCACGACACGCCGGCCCCGAAGCCGCCGGGACGAGCCACGAAAGGTGTTTGCCGGGGCAGGCGCATTCCGTGCTCAGCACATACTTACAGGGCCGCGCGCCACGCATTCAATGCCTATGCAAGCGAATTAAATGGGCTTTGAATTGTATTCATGCGTGGAGTATGCTTGAAACAAGCCAGCTTGTTGCCGGGGCAGCGTAGGGCGCTTCGGCCATGACTGGTTCTGTCGCCGGGAAAGATCGGGCGGGGGGAGGCACACTATGAAGCTGCTCAAATCGGGCCACCTGTGGCATCACGCGCACGACGTGCATCATGTTCATCATGAGCATCATGTCGGGCACGAGGGCAGCCACGTGATGCTGCCGCTCGTCGGCATCTCGCTGATGGCGATTGCGCTTTACGTCGGCGTACGCAACATCGATTTCTCCGAACTCGGCAAAAGCGCGCTGTTCGACGTCGTGATGGTGTGCGTCGCGCTTGGCATCGCCGGCCTGTTCGGTGCGGTCGGCGCGTGGCTGCGCTCGAATGGCGACGAAGCCGAAGAGGGCTTCTGCTTCATCGGTGCGCTGATCGGCACGGTGGTCTTTTATATCGCGGTACTGACCTGACGCGATCCGATCCAGCGCGTGGCGCGCACCCGCAGCGCCATCCATCATCAACGCCCCGTCACACTATGCGCGCCGCTTCGTCGAACGAAAAACGCGGGCTGCGCGCAAACAGCTTTGACGGATCGCCGTGGCCAAGATTGATCAGGAAGTTCGACTTCAGCGTCGTGCCCGCAAAAAACGCTTCGTCGACCTTGGCCTGATCGAAGCCCGACATCGGCCCAGTGTCGAGACCGAGCGCACGCGCCGCGAGAATCAGATACCCGCCTTGCAGCGTCGAATTGCGAAACGCCGTGTCCGCGATCAACCGCTCGTTGCCGACGAACCAGCTGCGCGCATCCGCATGGGGAAACAGTTTCGGCAGATACTCGTAGAAGGCGATGTCCATGGCGACGATCACCGTGACGGGCGCGGCCATCGTTTTCTCGAGATTGCCAGCCGACAACGCCGGGCGCAGTTTCTCCTTGCCCTCCGGCGTCCTGACGAACACGAAGCGGCCCGGACTCGAATTGGCCGAGGTCGGGCCGAGCAGTACGAGCTCCATCAGCTCGCGCAGCACGGCGTCGTCGATCGGCTTGTTCTGCCAGCCATTGTGCGTACGCGCGTCGCGAAAGAGCTGCGCGAGCGCCTGATCCGAAAGTGTCATGGAAGTGGTCCGTGCGAAAGAACAGAGGGCACGCGGAGAGCCGCGTCGAATGAAAGAGCAACGCGCGTGAATCAGCGGGTGAGCCGGTGTCGCCATAATAGTCAGGGTTTTGACTTGTCCGCTTGCATCCAGACATTCCGATGAGCACCGATTTATTCAACGACCTGCCGACGCCCGACGTCGACTGGTATCCCGACTGGCTCGCAGCGGCCGACGCCGAACGCCTGCTGGCCCGACTGATCGACGAAGTGCAATGGCGCCAGGACATGATGGGCACGCCCGCCGGCCGTGTTGCACTGCCGCGTCTGACCGCCTGGCAGGGCGAGCCGGACGCGGTGTACGTGTACTCGGGCATCCGCAACGTGCCGCAAGCATGGACGCCCGCCGTCGCCGAACTGAAGGCGGCCGTCGAGGCGACCAGCGGCGCGCGTTTTAACAGCGTGCTGCTGAATCGTTACCGCAGTGGCGCCGACAGCATGGGCTGGCACGCGGACCGCGAGCCCGAACTCGGCAAGCAACCGGTGATCGCGTCGGTGAGCCTCGGCGTCGCGCGCAGGTTCGATCTGCAGCACAACCGCAGCGGCGTCGTGCAATCGTTCTCGCTGAAGGGCGGCAGCCTGCTCGTGATGAAAGGCGACACCCAGGCGCAGTGGCGTCATCGGGTGCCGAAGGAGCCGCGCGTGAGCGGCGAGCGCATCAATCTGACGTTTCGCTGGGTCACGCCAAGAATGACGCCGACCTGAGGCAGCGAGCGGCAATGCTCTGACCGACGCGCCATACCAAAATTGATATCGAGGGCGCGAATCATATGATTGGACGGTTAACGCCTCGCACAGTACGCTACATCACGATCCATGTGCCGAGAGGGCCACGAGGGCCGGGCAGACCGCTGGGTCGTCTACACAACAACGATTGGAGACTGTCATGGCGAATACACGACGTGCCGCGTGTCGCGCTCTGGGCGCGCTCGCGCTTTGCGCGAGTCTCGGAGCGCTGACGCTGGCCACGCCCGGCGCGCATGCCGAGGACAAGAAAATTACGCTCGGTTTTGCGCAGGTCGGTGCGGAAAGCGCATGGCGCACCGCGAATACCGAATCGGTGAAGTCGGCGGCGACGGAGGCCGGCATCAACCTCAAATTCTCCGACGCGCAGCAGAAGCAGGAAAACCAGATCAAGGCGATCCGCTCGTATATCGCGCAGAAGGTCGACGTGATCGCGTTCTCGCCGGTCGTCGAATCGGGCTGGGAACCGGTGCTGCTCGAAGCCAAGGCCGCGAAGATTCCGGTGATCCTGACCGACCGCAACATCGACGTGAAGGACACGTCGCTGTACGTGACGATGATCGGCTCGGACTTCCTCGAAGAAGGACGGCGCGGCGGCCACTGGCTCGCGGATCACTATAAGGACGATAAAGGTCCGGTCAACATCGCCGAGCTGCAAGGCACGGTCGGCTCCGCGCCGGCCAACGACCGCCACGCGGGTCTGATCGAAGTGATCAAGAGCGATCCGAAGTTCAAGATCATCGCGTCGCAAAGCGGCGACTTCACGCTCGCCGGCGGCAAGCAGGTGATGGAAGCGTTCATCAAGACCTACGGCAACAAGATCAACGTCGTCTATGCTCATAACGACGACATGGCGCTCGGCGCGATCCAGGCGATGGAAGAAGCCGGCATGCATCCGGGCAAGGACGTCGTGGTGGTTTCGTTCGACGCAACCAAGGGCGGCTTCCAGGCGATGGCCGCCGGCAAGATGAACGTCGACGTCGAGTGCAGCCCGCTGCTCGGACCGCAGCTGATGTCGGCGGTGAAAGACGTGGTGGCAGGCAAGCCGCTGCCGAAGCGCATCCTGACTCAGGAGACTGTCTTCCCGATGAGCGTGGCCGCGCAAACTCTGCCGTCGCGTAAGTACTGACGCGGCGCGCAACGTCGCCGCGGCAGCGCTCGCGCGAGCGCCGCGGCGTGTGCGGTGTTCAGGCGCCGGGGCCAACGGGCTCACGGCGCGAAGGAGATGTGCAGTACGGACGCATCGAACAGGTTTCTCCAGTGGTGCCTGACCGCCCGGGCTGCTTTCTTCTGCAGCGGGCGGTCTCTTTTCAGGAGCATGCGCCCGCGGGAGCATGTCACTGGGGCCTGCCGAACCATGCATAGCCGATCGAGCGAGGTCCATGACCCATTCCGCTACCGAACCGAATCAGCCGGACCAGCCGCGGCGCGGCACGCCGCCGGGCGCGCCAAGCCAACAGAATGACATGAGCGCGCGCGAACCGATTCTGGCGATCTCCGGCGTCAGCAAGACATTTCCGGGCGTGAAGGCGTTGCAACACGTCGACTTCCGCCTGTTTCCCGGCGAGGTCCATACGCTAATGGGCCAGAACGGCGCCGGCAAATCCACGTTGATCAACGTGCTCACAGGCGTGCTCGCACCCGATGCCGGCACGATCCGCCTCGGCGGCGAGTTGGTCGCGTTCGCGTCGCCGCAGGAAGCCGAGGCGGCCGGCGTGCGCACGCTGTACCAGGAAGTGAACCTGTGCCCGAATCTGTCGGTGGCGGAGAACATCTTCGCGGGCCGGCAGCCGCGCCGCTTCGGCGCGATCGACTGGCCCGACATCAAGCGGCGCGCGCAGGAAGCGCTCGCGCGCCTCGACGTGTCGCTCGACGTCACGCGCTCGCTCGACGCCTATCCGATCGCCGTGCAGCAGATGGTCGCGATCGCGCGAGCGTTGTCCGTCGATGCGCGCGTGCTGATTCTCGACGAACCGACTTCGAGCCTCGACGACAGCGAAGTCGCGCAGCTATTCAAAATACTTCGACATCTTAAGCGATCGGGCATTGCGATCCTGTTCGTCACGCATTTCATCGAGCAGACTTATGCGATCTCCGATCGCATCACGGTGATGCGCAACGGCGAGCGCGAAGGCGAATATCTCGCGCGCGATCTGTCCGCGGATCAGCTGGTCGCGAAGATGGTCGGCCACGAGCGCATGAGCGCGCGTCTGCGCGAAGCGGCGCACGAAGGACAGGCCGCCGACGATCAGGAGGTCGCGCAAGACCACACGGAAGCAACGGCCACGCAGCCGTTCATCGAGCTGCGCGGCGTCGGCCGTCGCGGCACCTTGCAGCCGATCGATCTCGAGATGCAGGCCGGCAAGATTCTCGGCCTCGCGGGTCTGCTCGGCTCGGGCCGCACCGAAACCGCGCGGCTTCTGTTCGGCGCGGATCGCGCGGACAGCGGCACGATCCTCGTCGAAGGGCGCGCCGTGCGGCTGCGCACGCCGCACGACGCGGTGCGCCACGGCATCGGCTATTGCGCGGAAGACCGCAAGAAGGAAGGCATCGTCGCCGAACTGTCGATCCGCGAAAACATCATGCTCGCGTTGCAGGCGCGGCGCGGCTGGTGGCGCAAGATCAGCCGGCAACGCGCGCGCGAGCTCGCCGATATGTGGATCGAGCGGCTCGGCATCAAGGCGTCCGACGCCGAGCAGCCGATCGCGCTGCTGTCCGGCGGCAACCAGCAGAAGGCGCTGCTCGCGCGCTGGCTGGCAACCGATCCCAAACTGCTGATCCTCGACGAGCCGACCCGCGGCATCGACGTCGCCGCGAAGTTCGACATCATGGACCGGCTGCTCGCGCTGTGCGCGAACGGCCTGTCCATCCTGTTCATCTCGTCGGAGATCAGCGAGGTGCTGCGCGTGAGCCATCGCGTCGCGGTGCTGCGCGATCGCCGCAAGATCGCCGAGGTGGCCGGTAAGGCATCGAACGAGGACAACATCTACCGACTCATCGCAGGGAGCGGCGAATGAAGCTATCGAACTGGTTCGCGCGCGACGGGGTGGAGCGTCCGCTGCTGTGGCCATGCGTGACGCTCGTGTTGCTGGGCGGACTGAACCTGCTGGCCAATCCGCATTTTCTCGCGCTGCGCACGCTCGACGGCCACCTGTTCGGCGCGCCGATCGACATCCTGAATCGCGCGGCGCCGCTCGTGCTGGTCGCGATCGGCATGACGCTCGTGATTGCGACACGCGGCATCGATATTTCGGTCGGCGCGGTGGTCGCGATCGCGGGCGCCGCGGCCGCGACGATACTGGCGACCCAGGCCGTGCCGAGCGGTGCGCTGATCGCGCAGGCGCTGCTGGCCGCGCTCGTCGTCGGCATCTTGAGCGGCATGTGGAACGGGCTGCTCGTCGCGTTCGTCGGCATGCAGCCGATCATCGCGACGCTGATCCTGATGGTCGCGGGCCGTGGCATCGCGCAACTGCTGACCGCCGGGCAGATCATCCCGATCGGCGCGCCCGGCTATCTGTTCGTCGGTGGCGGCTACTGGCTCGGCGTGCCGTGCTCGGTATGGATCGCGACCGTAGCCGTGCTGGCGACCGCCGCCCTGGTGGAGGGCACGGCGCTCGGCCTGTTCATTCGCGCGATCGGCGTGAACCCGGTTGCGACACGGCTCGTCGGCTTGCGCTCGAAGGCGATCGTATTCGCGGTGTACGGTTTCTCGGGCTTGACCGCGGCGCTGGCCGGCATCCTGATCAGCTCGAACGTGCGCAGCGCGGACGGCAACAACGCGGGCTTGCTGCTCGAACTCGACGCGATTCTCGCCGTGACGCTCGGCGGCACGTCGCTGCTCGGCGGCCGCTTCAGTTTCGCGGGCACGGTGCTCGGCGCGCTGATCATCCAGACGCTCACGTACACCACGTATTCGATCGGCGTGCCGCCGGAGGCGACGCTCGTCGTGAAGGCGGCCGTCGTGCTCGCGGTCAGCGTGATCCAGTCGCCGGTGGCACGCGCGCTCGCGGTGTCGTTCGGCGCGTCGCTCGTCAAATCGCGCGGGGTGGCGCGATGACGCGCGTTCTCGAAGCACTCGCCCGCGTGGTCGATCCGCGCACGCTGCCGATCGCGGTGACGGTCCTGCTGTTCTGCGCGCTGTTTGGCTTTGGTTCAGTGATGTACACCGGTTTCTTCGCGTGGCAGGTGTTGCTCGATCTGCTCGTCGACAACGCGTTCCTGCTGATCGTCGCGATCGGCATGACGTTCGTGATCGTGTCGGGGGGCATCGATCTGTCGGTGGGCTCGATCGTCGCGCTGACGACGATCGTCGAAGCCGTGCTGTCCGAGCACATGCATGTGTCGGTGTGGCTCATCATTCCGATCGTGCTGTTGATGGGCACGGTGTTCGGCGCGGTGCAGGGCGCGCTGATTCACTACTTCCGCCTGCAGGCGTTCATCGTGACGCTGGCGGGGATGTTCTTCGCGCGTGGCCTGTGCTTTCTGATCACGACGCAGTCGATCACGATCACCGATCCGACGTTCAAGGCGATCTCCGCGTTTCGTCTCAGTGTCGGCGTCGGTTCGGTATCGGCGAACGTGCTGATCGCGGCCGTGACGCTCGCGGCCGCGATCTATGTCGCCCATTTCACGCGCTTCGGACGCAACGTGTATGCGGTCGGCGGCAATCCGCGCTCGGCGCTGCTGATGGGCCTGCCGGTCGCGCGCACGCGGGTCGGCGTGTATGCGCTGAGCGGCTTCTGTTCGGCGCTCGGCGGCGCGGTGTTCACGTTCTACGTGCTGTCGGGCTATGGGCTGCAAGGGCAGGGCATGGAACTCGATGCGATTGCGGCCACGGTGATCGGCGGCACGCTGCTGACGGGCGGCGTCGGTTATGTGGTCGGCTCGCTGTTCGGCGTCGGCATTCTGGGCACGATCCAGACGCTGATTACGTTCGACGGCACGCTCAGTTCGTGGTGGACGCGCATCGTGATCGGCGCGCTGCTGTGCGCGTTCTGTTTGCTGCAGCGATTGATCGAGCGGCACGCGAAATCGGTGCGTCGGCCCGGCGGCACCAATGCGGTCACGACGACGGGGCATGGGCACGGGCGTGCGTGACGAGACGTCGACGACGGCGTCGTCGGATTCGCAGGTGTTGGGGCGGGCGCCGGGCTAGCGCGCGGTCTTCCAGTCGCTTCGAACCACGGCGGCGCGGCGCAAGCCGCGCCGCGTTCACGTTAGTCCGCGCGGCCGCTTCCGAGCGTCCAGCTCATGCCGTTCGCACCGGCATAGACCGCGAACTCGGCGCCTTCGCGGCTTTGCGTGTCGCCAGCAGGTGCATGCAGCGCTTGAGCGCTGCAATCGTCTGCGCACTGAGCAGCAGACCCGCAATCACATCGGCGAGATAGTGACCGCCTTGCGTCGGCGTCGACAGGATCATCGTCACGTTGAGAGGAATCGCAAACAGCAAAAGCCGTGGCGTGCGACGCAGCGCATAGATAAAGACAATAGCGGGTAACGCCCACCACTCCGCTGTTCCCCGTGTTCGTGTTCGTGGCTCGACATTGTGCTCGTCCATTTTTTTGTTGGCGCTGTCTGGTGAAGGATAAGCACAGGTAATGCCTATCGTCTGACGGCCTTGTCGCGACTGGGTCGACGGGGCCGACAGGCGGTGATCGACCGGCATGGCGGTCCGAAACGTGGCAGCGTTCAGACGTGTGTTTCCCGTCGCTACGCGGGTGCGCCGCGTCGTTGCCGATGAGCACGTTTCCGTTTGCGTGACCTATTATCAGAAAGAGTTGTGAACAGTACGACTGCGGTTGCGATGCAATCCGCGAATCGTGCAACTGAACGCAGATGCCGTGGAGAAAGAGCGATGGTTCGCACGGAAATACTCGACGCGCTGCGGGCATACACCGATCCGTTCCGCGTCACGAGCGGCAAAGATTTCTTTCTGAAGAATTTCGATCCCGGCGAGACGGTGGGACTCAGAATGCATAAGGAAGAGGCGCAGCAACTGCTCCAGCGCGGGTCGAAATGGCTCGCGATGGAGCAGGAGATCCTCTACGCGCAGGATTCCTGGTCCGTGCTGCTGGTGTTCCAGGCCATGGACGCCGCGGGAAAGGATGGGACGATCAAGCATGTGATGTCGCGCGTCAATCCGCAGGGGTGCGATGTCATCTCGTTCAAGCAGCCCTCGGATGAGGAACTCTCCCACGACTTCCTTTGGCGCTATTCGAGGAAAGTGCCCGAGCGCGGGCACATCGGCATTTT
This sequence comes from Paraburkholderia sp. MM5477-R1, assembly GCF_050436385.1. Classification (NCBI taxonomy): domain Bacteria; kingdom Pseudomonadati; phylum Pseudomonadota; class Betaproteobacteria; order Burkholderiales; family Burkholderiaceae; genus Paraburkholderia; species Paraburkholderia sp. MM5477-R1. The sequence goes on along the minus strand of NZ_JBNDMC010000008.1, from coordinate 229,840 downwards.
CAACCGCTCGTACTATGAAGAGGTGCTGGTGGTGCGCGTGCATCAGCACCTACTCCATGCGCAGAAGATCCCGCCGGCACGGGTCGGCAACAACATATGGGACGAGCGGCTCGCCGACATCGCGCGCTTCGAGGACTATCTGACGCGCCAGGGCGTGGTCATTCTCAAGTTCTATCTGAACCTGTCGTACGGGGAGCAGAAGAGGCGATTCATGGATCGCCTCGACAATCCCGACAAGCACTGGAAGTTTTCCGCAGCCGACGTTCGCGAGCGTCGCTACTGGAACGACTATATGCGCGCCTATGAAGAGACGATCCGCGCGACGGCCTCCGAAGCGGCTCCGTGGTTCGTCGTGCCCGCCGACAACAAACCTTTCACGCGCCTCATCGTCGCGGCCGCGATCGTCGAGGCCGTCGAGAAGCTCGACCTCGAATATCCGAAAGCCACGCAAGAGCAGATGAACGATCTCGCCGCCGCGAGGGAGGAACTCGACGCTGAAGCGGTGGACGCGACGAGACCCGATCAACCCGGGGACGATTCAGACCATTGAGAGCGGCCCCCTGACCCGAAATCACTGGAACCGGGAGACACGAGGATGAGCTCAGTTGAGAGTGCGACGCCGTGGCATGCGATGCCGGCCGGTGACATCGAACGGCAGTTCAACGTCGATCCCGCGCAGGGCCTCGATGCAACGGAAGCGACCGGGCGGCTGTCCACCTATGGGCCGAACCGCCTCCCGCAGGGCAAGAAGAGGGGGCCGGTCGTACGCTTCCTGATGCAGCTCCACAACGTTCTGATCTACGTGCTGCTCGCGGCCGGTTTCGTCAAGTTGATGCTGGGCCTGTGGCTCGATGGCTCGGTCATTCTGGCCGTCGTCATCCTCAACTCGCTGCTCGGCTTCCTGCAGGAAGGACGCGCCGAGAAGGCGCTCGACTCGATTCGCAACATGCTGTCCGCGGAAGCGCGCGTGATGCGTGGCGGAGCGGTTCGCTTGATCCCCGCCGAGGAACTCGTGCCTGGCGACATCGTGCTACTGGAATCGGGCGACAAAATCCCGGCGGACATGCGTCTCGTCGACGCCAGGAACCTGCGCACGGAAGAAGCGGCTCTTACGGGGGAATCCCTCCCGGCCGAGAAGGGCACCGCGCCGGTACCCGCCAAGGCCACGGTCGGCGACCGCGAGAACATGGCGTTCTGCGGCACGATGGTCTTGTCGGGCCGGGCAACCGGCGTCGTGGTGACGACCGGGAGCCAGACGGAACTCGGCCGGATCAACCAGATGCTCGCCGAGGTCAGCGCGCTCGAGACGCCGCTGCTGCGCCAGATCAAGAAGTTCGGCTACGTCATCACGGCAGTGATCGCCGTTGTCAGCGTGCTGCTCTTCTCCTGGGGGCACTGGCTCGGACACATGACCTTCGTCGAACTGTTCCAGGCCATCGTGGGGATTGCGGTATCGGTCATCCCGGAAGGCCTGCCGGCGCTCATCACCATCACGCTCGCCATCGGCGTGCAGCGCATGGCCCAGCGCAACGCCATTATTCGCCGCCTGCCGGCGGTCGAAACACTGGGCGCCGTCTCGCGCATCTGCTCGGATAAAACGGGCACGCTGACCCTGATGGAGATGATGGTGACCTCCGTCGTAACGGCCGAAGCGGCCTATGCCGTTACGGGCGACGGCTACGCCAGCGAAGGAGAGGTCAGCGCGGATGGCAAGCCGCTCGGCGCTGCGCCGGACGTGCTCAAGCTGATGGGCCGCGTGTCGCTGTTGTGCAACGACGCCGAGCTCTTCGAGGAAGACGGCAAATGGAAAGTGGAGGGTGACCCGACCGAGGGCGCGCTCTATCCGTTCGCTTCCAAGCTGGGCATGGACCGTGCCGCCGAGACGGCCGCCGCGCCGAGGATCGACGCGATCCCCTTCGAGTCCGAGCACAAGTTCATGGCGACGCTGAACCGTTCGACGGACGGCGAAATGCTGCTCGTCAAGGGCGCGCCAGAGGTGATCCTCGACCACTGCGACCGGCAGCAGACGGCGCAAGGCCCGGCGCCGCTCGATCGCGAGCACTTCGCGAGGGAGGGCGACCGGCTCGCCGCGCAAGGTGAGCGCGTGCTCGGGCTCGCGTGGCTGTCGGACCCGGGCCTGCGTACGGGCGGCCTCGGGCCGCAGGACCTGCCGCGTACCCTCGTACTGCTCGGCCTCGTGGGCCTGATGGACCCGCCGCGCAAAGAGGCGATCGACGCCGTGCGCGAATGCCACGGCGGCGGCATTCGCGTGACGATGATTACGGGCGACCACAAGATCACGGCGGCGGCAATCGCAAGAATGCTGGGCATCGGCGACGGCAAGACCGCCGTGTCCGGCACCGAGATCGAGGCGATGAACGATGCGGCGCTGCAGGAATGCGTGCGCGGCGTCGACGTGTTCGCGCGCGCGAGTCCCGAGCACAAGCTGCGGCTCGTCAAGGCGATCCAGGCGAACCGGCAGATCGTCGCGATGACGGGCGACGGCGTCAACGATGCGCCGGCGCTCAAGAAAGCCGACATCGGTGTCGCGATGGGGATCAAGGGCACCGAGGTGACGAAGGAGGCGGCGGGTATGATCCTCGCCGACGACAATTTCGCGTCGATCTCCGCGGCGGTGAAGGAAGGGCGCACGGTCTACAACAACATCGAGAAAGCGATGCTGTTCATGCTGCCGACCAATGTCGCGCAAGGCGCGGTGATCGCGGTGGCGATCCTGTTCTCCTTCACGCTGCCGATCACGGCGCCGCAGATCCTGTGGGTCAACATGGTTACTTCCGTCGCGCTCGGCCTGACCATTTCGTTCGAGCCGCACGAGGCAGACGTGATGCGCCGCTCGCCACGCGCAATCGACCGGCCGATCGTCACGCGCTTCGGCATCTGGCGCATCCTGTTCGTCGGCGCGGCGCTCGTGATCTATACGCTGTCCACCTTCTTCTGGATGAAGTCGCAAGGGGCGTCGGATCAGATGGCGCGCACGGCCGCGGTCAACGCCATTACGCTCGGCCAGGTGTTCTATCTGCTCAACATCCGGTATCTGCTCGATTCGTCGCTGTCCGTGCGCGCCCATACAGGCAATCGCTATCTCTGGTACGGAATAGCCGGCGTCGTGGTCTTGCAGCTTCTGTTCACCTATACGTTCCCGTTCCATGCCGTTTTCCACACCGAGGCTCTGCCCTTGTCGGCGTGGGGGTGGCTCGTCGGTGGTGGCGTCCTGTTTTTCCTCGTGGTGGAGATCGAGAAGCTCGTTTTCCGGCTCACCCCTGCATTGAGAGGATTTGTGACGTCGCAACAGGAGGGCGCGGCCTTGCCCAATGATCCCGCGAGGTAGGCCGCCTTGGCGGCCGCCTGCTACATCTCATGCACGCGGCGGAGGATGAAAAACAGATTAGCCGAGACTGCATTCACGATCGGTATCCGCTCGAAAGGCCGGTTCAGCTTCATGCCGATATTGGCCAGTGCGTTGAGCGCTCCGCCGCCCTTTATGCCTTTTGCGAAGGTGGGAAAGACCTGGTGATAGCCGCATTCTTCCAGTACGAATCCCGACCGGAGAAACAGGCGCTTCGCGTCGCTGAGACTGTACAGCCGATTATGGCCCGTGTACTTCTTCATGACTCTGCACGCGTTTTCGGTCACCGATAAGCGGTTAGGTAAAAATGTGATTATCAGCAAACCGTCGTTTTTCAGCACGCGCCATAGCTCATCGAGGCTCTTTTGCTCGCGGGCCACGTGCTCGAGTACACCGCTTCCGATCACCACATCGAATTGATTGTCTTCGTAGGGCAGCAGAAATTCATGATCGAGCGATGCGAAAGATAACCCGGCGTACTCATGGAATTCCGCGAATTGCCCATCCTTGCAGATGTCGCAGCCATATATATCGATGTCATGGTAGAGCGTGCGAAGCATGCACGAATCTGGCGCGTGCCGGCATCCCCAGTCGAGCACTTTCATGCCACGCTTGATATACGGTGCGTAAATTTCGAACGCGCGCACGTGGCGATCGAGACTCGCGTTGTTGGCAATGACCGATTGCACATAGTCCCGGTATTCACCATCGCTACGATGTGCAATGTAGTCCTCGCAAAGCTTGGCATAAGTCGCCTTGACCTGCTGCAATTCATTGCTCGGGATCGTTTCAATGTCGATGGGTTTATGCATATCTCCCTCATGGCGGTGCGAACGATACGACGAATTTCAGGCTCTACCGGGCCAGTATGCTGGGAATCCTTGGTCCATGTTGAGGTCTGCGCAATCCGTTTCCGCAGTACCGGCTTTCGCTGCCCGAGTGACATCGGGGTTGAGAGGTTCGCGGGATGTTGACCACTCCGATTTTGAGCGCTGATGGACTGCGTTTGGCGAGACCTGCGGCAGCAACTACCTGGATAAAGCCGCGATAGTGAACGGGTTCAAGTTTTGAAGGATAGCAGTTGAATTTGTCAAAACTGGTCGGGGAACCTCTCCATTTCGCGCCTTATTCTGATGGTTTTGCGCCTCGACGCTCATCCGTTGTGTTCGAGCGAACATCAGCACCAACCTCCCGTTGCCCGGCCGTCTTATTCGGCGTTAACTTAACAATGCGGTCGAACAGCGCGATGTGCGTCCTCCAACCGGCCAGTACCTTGTAGCTATCCATGTGCGCATCGACCGGCGATAGCGCTCTATCTAGCCCCCACGACCAGCGATGCGGCGAGCCCAGAAGGCGTCTCGACCCCAAATTTTTATGTTGCGGCGCATCTAAAACCATCCTATAACCATCCACATGGATGGTGCAAGGATGGTGCGATGAAGAAACCCGCGGTATTGGACACCCCCCGCTCGAAAGGCGGCGACTCGGAAAAAATCACGATCAACCTCGGACCCGTCGACCTCGGGCAGATCGACCTCCTGGTTGAAGAAGGCTTCTATGCGAACCGGACCGACCTGATCCGAATGGCGATTCGCAACCAGCTCGCGCTACATGCGCGGGTCGTCCAGGAAACGGTTGCGCGTCGTTCGCTCGTGCTCGGGCTGCAGCATTTTTCCAGGCAGGATCTCGAGGCGATTCGAGCCGCGCGCGAGCGTCTCAACATTCAGGTCCTGGGATTGGCCAGCATTGCCGCCGATGTCTCCCCGGAACTTGCGCTCGCGACTATCGAAAGCGTCGTGGTGCTGGGAGCCTTTCACGCTTCGCCCGCAGTCAAGACGGCGCTTGCCGGCAGAATCCACTAGCCGCGCGAGGCCCACCCCCTCAACACCGGTAATCGGACAAACGTGATGAAACTCAACGAAGGCTTTCTGAACTCAATGCACGAAGCGATGACTTTGCTGCGTACCCGCGGCGTTGCCGAAGCGACAGAAGCGATACAACGCGCACTGCGAGTGGAAAGCGTCGGTGCAGTGAACGAAACTGCGTCGCGGGACAAGACGCCAGAGCCCGTTGTCTTCCCGTTTGCAAAGACCAAGGAAGCGACCGCGCACAAGGCGCGAGAAGACTGCCTTGACGTGGAGGAACGAGGACATTTCATCACGCTTGCGTATGCGAATGCCGCCGGTCGCCGTCAATATCGGCTGTATGTGCCGGCGGGGGGCGCCGGCGAGCCGCTGCCACTGATTGTGATGCTGCACGGCTGCACGCAGGACGCCGACGATTTCGCAGCAGGCACGCAGATGAACGCGCTTGCCGAGCGGTATCGATGTCTTGTAGCTTATCCGGTGCAACCGCAGCAGGCGAATCCGTCGAAGTGCTGGAACTGGTTCAAACCTGACGATCAGCATCGCGAGCGCGGCGAGCCGTCGCTGATCGCCGGCATCACGCGCGAAATCATCTCGGCCCACAACGTCGATCCTGCGCGCGTGTACGTCGCGGGGATGTCCGCGGGGGGCGCGATGGCGGCGATCATGATCGCCGAGTATCCCGAACTGTATGCCGCGGTCGGCGTGCATTCCGGTCTTCCGGCACGGTGCGCGCACAATTTACCCTCCGCGCTCGCGGCGATGAAAGGCGGCAAGCACCCCCGAAACGCACGACGCGTGCAAGGCGATACAGACTTGTCACCGAGACGGCCCATGATCGTCTTTCATGGTGACGCGGATGCCACCGTGCACGTAGCGAATGCCACGCGGCTCGTGCAGAGGTTTGACGCACGGCCGGACGCCGGCAGCGAACGGCGTCGGGTCGACGCGGGCCGACGCGCCTGTACCGTCTCGCGGCTGGTTTCCGGCGACGGTATCGACGCCGAGTTGTGGACCATTCATGGCGCAGGGCACGCTTGGGCAGGCGGCAATGCACGAGGCAGTTATACGGACGCTACTGGTCCGGATGCGAGTGCCGAAATGCTGCGCTTCTTTCTTGATCATCGGCGATGTCCCGAAGACAGTTGACGGTTGGGACGGCGGGTGCGGCATAGGTTAGGCAACCTTCCGATCTTGGTCAATCGATTTTGAGGTCGATCGTTTCAAGGCGGCAGCGAGAATCCAGAGCTCGTTCACGCCGAGGATTTTCCGGAAGTGCTTCTCAGCTTCCAGGAAGCCCGCGGCCGTCCAGCGCAAGGCCATGTCGGCGTCACGATAGCGCTTCACGCGCCCCGCGACACGGCGCACCGCGCCGTTCGGATTCTCGATGATGTTGGTCGTCGACAGGCCGCGCATGAGCGCCGGCGTCAGGCCCAGCTTGTTCACCGTGAACGTTTCCTCCAGCCCCTCGAGCAGTGCGGCCGAGGCGTCCGGATGGTCGGCCTTGAGCCACGCCGCGTGCGTCTTGAGCTTGGCGATGCCATCGTCGGCCGGCAGCTTGTAGGCCGCCTTCATGATCGCGGCGGTTTGCGAAACGCTCTCTTTCGGCAGGCGCTCAAGGACGTTGCGCTGCTTATGCACACGGCAGCGCTGCACGTGGGCGCGTTCGCCGAAGAACTCCTCGATGGCCGAGCGCAGCGCTTTGGAACCATCGATCACGAACAGGTATTCGCGATCCGCAGGCAGGCCGCGCTCGATCAGTCCGCGCAACAGATCCTTGACGACCTGGGCGTTCTCACTCGAACCGCTCGCGAGGCCCAGGAGGTGTTTCTCGCCGGGACTGTCCACGCCGATGGCGGCGATGATGTGACGCGAGTCGACGATGATGCCGTCCAGGTAGATCGCCAAGAAGTCCTTGTCATCGAAGCGCCGCTCCATCAGCTCGGTGAGCGCCGTCTGGCTGGCCTTGATGAACTGGCGCGAAACGCTGCTCTTGGAGATGCCGACGGTGCCGGCCATCTCGGGCAGGACCTTGGCATATTTGCGCGTCGACACGCCCGTGACCATGATCTCGTGCACCCGCTCGGCGAGCCGCGGATTCTCGTTCAATTGCTCGTAGGCGGGGACCGGCACTTCGCCGCCGCCACGACGCCGCAGGCGCGGCCGCTTCACCTTCAATTTGCGTTCGTCCATCACGATCTGGCCTGGCTGCGAGCCGTGCCAGCGGACCTCGCCGCCTTTGCGGCCCGGATGCTTCTCGCCGGCCACTTCCGTCGCCGAGATCACCAGCAGTTGCTCGACCAGGCTACGGCCGGCTTCGTACATCAACTCGTCGATGCTGGTGCGGGTGTTCTGAATTAGATCGAGCATGGGCAACAGAAGCTGACTGTTCTCGGCAAAACAGGCGCGCAGCCCGTCCGGGTCCTGCTTAGGCACCACGTGCAACGGCGCGCTGGCGCTTTGGGGCATCTCCTTGGTACGCTTCATTTGGCGGTTCTCCTTGGTTCCCTGTCCGGGAAGTTGGTCGTCGAAACCCGATTCTCTCGGATTTCCAACGGGGAACCGCCGCCTTCAACCTTCAACTACGCCCGGGACATTGCCTTGATCATCCGCAACGGCAATAGTGCAGGCCTCTCTTATGGTTACTATGATTGCGACGGAGTGGCGTCCGCTGTGCATGTAGAGCAAGTCCGCTTGCTCAACTGCATATAAAGGCTGCCCGATGAATCACTTCCGCGGCGAATCCTCGGCGGCAGGTCGGCGAAGCCGGATTTGCGCCGCAATCAATGTACGGCGGGTTGCCATTCAATTGGAGACATCCACGCGTGTTCGTCCATCGTCAACAACGGGTCGCGTGTCGCCGATCGCGGCCTTGCGAAGTTCGAGCGATGTGTGCCCATTGCGTGAGGCAGTCATCGGCCATGAACGGCCATTCGCCCGCCTCATCGCTCGGACGTTCGGACGTCGGATCCACTCAGCAAACGGCCATTCGATTGGCCGAAACGGTCCTTCCTCCATCGGCCAATCCAGATGTCAAAGCTGTCCGTCGATTTGCGCAAACGACTGTGCGAGATCCGGGGTTTCTGGTCTTCGCGGCTTTCCGGATTGTCAATCAACAGTGTTGTACGACTCGCGTCTTATATCGTCCTCCAAACAGGCGCGCACAAATCGCGTTTGATCTTCGCTCGACGGGAGACTGCTCCTGCAATGGGAGCAGCGAAAGGGACAAGGCGTGAATTGGACGTTGGGCAACGACTTTGGGATGCTGGACCCAATCCGCCAGGACTTCCCGCAGTAACAAAGCCCCGACGACGGCGACAACGGGTCCAGTTACGTGCCCCGGGATCTGTCGAAAAGGGGAGGTTCAATGCGCAAGCGGACGGGCCTACCGTCCCGTCCGCATTTGAATTCGTGTTCAGCTGAGCGGCGGTGAAACGCCTCGCGAGCACCTGAATCCGCCTAACCGCCACCTGCCAGCGTCATCAAGCTTGGGGCGAACACGTAGAAACCCACCCCGATGACGATGAGGTAGAGCAGCATGATGAATGTCCATCCCATGTTGTGTCGGATGACTTCCCCTTCGTTACGCACGAAACGGCTGGTCGACACGCCCACACTCGCGGTCTGGGGCGCAACCGGCTTTCCAACCTCGGCGCCCACCGAGTTGAGCGACGGCAGGAGCAGCGTGGGGAAGCCGAGCAAGCGCCCGACCGTTACCTGGAAGAAGCCGAACATTGCGTTGGTGGACGTATTGCTGCCAGACAGCGCCACGCCGATCCAGCCAAGAATGGGCGCAACGACGATGAAGGCGACACCGATCTTTGAGAATCCCTGGGCGAGAGAGGCCGCCATCCCCGAGAAATTGAAGATGTACGCGAGGCCGAAGATGAAGACGCCCACCAGCAAGGCGCCCCACATCTGATGCCAGGTGCGGCGGAAGGCTTCCGCATATTGCGCGGGCTTCATGCCGATCAGTAAGGTGGTGATGAGCCATGCGGCGAAGATCGCCGTACCGCCGATGAAGGGCGAGAAAGCGAAGACGGCGCCCACTTCAGCGCCCTGGCGAATCGAAGAGCCTGCCGTGACCGCGAACTTGAACCAGACTATCTTGGGCAGCGGCGACCATGGGCCGGTCCACAGGACCACCACCACGATCAGCACAATGAAGGGCAGCCAGGCGCGGAACACCTGCGCCCTCGAAAGTCCGTGCGGCGCGTTGCCGAGTGCCGCTGCCGCCGCATCGACCGGCTTGCCGCCATAGCCGAGCACGGTTTTCGGGCGCCAGAATTTGAGCAACACGAGCAGGGCGGCAAAGCAAACGATCGAACCGGTCACATCGGGCAGATAGGGCCCCAGGTAAACCGCGACCGGGTATTGTCCGGCGATGTAGCCTAGCGAGCCCACCACCGCGAGCGGCCAACCGTCGCGCAAACCGGTTCGTCCGGAGACCAGATAGATCAATACCCAAGGCGGCAGCAACGCGAGCACCACCACGATATGCGCGACCGAGGCGGAAAGTGCGAGTATTGGCAGGCCGGTCACGGCTGCCAGGGCAATGATCGGCACACCGAGCGCGCCGTAGGAGACCGGGGCGTTATTGGCGATCGCGGCAACTCGGATCGCGTCGAGATCGGGAATGCCAAGCCCGATCAGAATCGGCGCCACGAACGCCCAAGGGTAGCCGAATCCGACCAGCCCCTCGAGCAAGGCGCCGAAAGCCCAGGCAAACAGCATGGTCTGTGCCCTCACGTCCGCAGTGCCCTGGGCGGTGAGCCAGCGCCGGAAATGGTCGAACACACCGGTGAGCGTCAGCGAATTGAAGAGCATGACACCCCAAAACGTGATCCAGTCTACCGCCCAGATGCCCGTCAGCGAGCCATAGAGATAGGCCCGGATCCCGGTGCTCAGCGGCATCCCCCATACCGCGACGGCGAGGATAAAGGTGACAATCGCGCCGAGCAGGACGGAAAGCCAGGCAGAAAGCTTGAAGACTGCGAGTAGTACCAGGAGAATGACCACGGGTACCAGCGCCAGCAGCCACGACGCGAACAAGCTGCCGGTCGGATTGAGAATTTGCTGGAACATAGATCAGACTCCGTTTTGTTTTTAAATTTCGCTGGGAGACGCGTGATCGCGGTGTGGTACCTCTCGCAGTGTAGGAAAGATACTTGATATTGCAATAAACGCTTGTATGGATGCGTGTGCCGTTGCCACGGAACGATGTTGCTCGGGCATTTCCGTACAGGCTAACAGTAGAGGGCGTTCAGATCGCAGTCCTCCTATTGCGACGAGGTGCTACGTTGAAGAGCTTTCGGTTCGCGGACGAGAGGATCCTGTTCGGGCTGGGGCAAGCCGCCAATTCCAGATTGACATGCCGAAGTCGAGGCTACGTGTGTCCCGTGCCGTCAGCGCAGGCGCCCCTACGTGATAAGCGTTTCGCGACGGATAGCCTTTCTCCGCAGCGGAGCGGAGTCATCGCCGCATTAGCGGAATTAGTCGGACAAACCAAATGCGTTAGCCCTCCGAATCCATAGAGACACGGAGAAATTCGATTGTTGACCAGGCTCGCCGTCGGTCGGTTGTACTTCCATAACTGCCGTTCGGTTTCATGATCCTCTATGACCGAATCGGGTCGCCTTATGCCCTTTGTATGAGAGGCCGCGCACGCGGCGATCGCCGCGCTTGGTTGTCGGGCGCTAGCCGGCCAAGCCGGGTCGTGCGAGGAAATCACTCACGTAGTGCCTGGTTGCCCGGCCCAGGATGGCGAAACCGCGAGCGGGGAATTTCGGCGATCGCCGCGATCTCGATTAGCAGTTCAGGCCGGTATAGACGTTGCACCTGGACGGTCGTCGTGACAGGATACGGCGCACCAAAAAACTCTTGGCGAATGTCGCCGGTGGCCATAAAGGCCTCAATGTCCGTTGCATAGTGAACCATCGAAATCACATCCGCCATCTGTCCACCAATCGACGCTAGGACGCTGCGAATATTCTCCAGTACCTGCCTTACCTGCGCGCGGATGTCCCCTTGCCCGACGATTTGTCCATGTCGATCGAGCGACACTTGGCCCTTCAGGTGAGCGATACGGCCATCGCCTTGAATGACCGCCATAGAGAAGGTGCCGAACGGCGCCCAAACTTCTATCGGGTTCACTGCATCTACCATTGCCAAACTCCTACGATGGGGTGTTGCGCGGCATCATACATGGCCATCGAATGGCCGTTATCAGGCCGGGCGAAGGTCCGTTGCGGGTCGGAAGCCGGCGTAAAGGGCACGCGGAATTCGGAGGGCACTTGCGTGTCGATCTGGGGCGATCGCGTCAACTACCGACCGGCCACATCTGCTCCCTTGGTTGACGAAGTGTTCGGCTGTTCGAATCTCTTCATCCGTTGGAAGTCATCCTTCAGAAACGTCGCTTGCGCTACGTTTCGGGGCCATCGAGTGGCTCGCCATCTGGCTATCCACGCTCCATCACCGACAACGCGATCTCCTTCTGCGCCTCGAGACTCGCGAGTTGCTTTGTCAGCGACGCACGTATCGATTCGTACGCAGACTTGCCCAGCGCAAGCCGTAGCGGAGGGGACGGGCTGTCGATCGCGGTGATCATTGCGTCGACAGTTTTCGCCGCATCCGCAAAATCGAAATAGCCAGCGTCGAGTGCGCGCCGGATTTCACCGACGGGCGTGTCGTCGTACACGCGCATCGGCGCCGCGCGGTCGAGACCCGCGCCAAAGTTGGTGCGCGTCGGACCGGGCTCCATGATCACGAAGTCGATGCCGAACGGTCCGACTTCTTGCGCGGCAGCTTCGACGAAACCCTCGATTCCCCATTTCGTCGCGTGATAAATGCTAAAAGCCGGATAGCCGATTCGGCCGCCTTCCGACGACACCTGCACGATCCGTCCGCCGCCCTGTTCCCGCAGACGCGGAATGACCGCGCGTATCAACTGGATCGACCCGGTCAGATTCGTCTCGATCTGCCGTGCAATCTGGGTGTCGTCGAGCTCTTCGGCCGCGCCGAACAGCCCGTAGCCCGCGTTGCTGACGACGACGTCGATGCGCGCGAGCGCAGCAAATGCCTGCGCTACAGCGGCTCTGATTGCATCGACGTTCGTCAGGTCGCAAGTGACGACCTCCAGTCGATTGCCGTGTTGCTTGCGCAGATCGTCCAATGCGCCGGGCCTGCGCAGCGTCGCGACAACGCCGTCGCCGCGTGCCAGCAGCTTCTCCGTCAGCCCACGCCCCAGCCCGCTCGATGCGCCCGTGATCAGCCAGTTCTTCGTCATGCTCATGCTCCGTTGGAAGGATCAGGAGTTCATGCTAGAACAATGGAACTCGTCGGAGAAGCCAGGCCGATCGGCATGACGTGTTGAAGGAAATTCACCAATGGGCAAACCGACTCTCAACGATCTGCAGGCGTTCATGGTCGTCGCCGCGCGGCGGAGCTTCGTGCAGGCCGCAGGCGAACTGGGCGTGTCGCGTTCGGCGCTGAGCCATGCGATGCGCGGACTCGAGAACGATCTGGATGTGCGCTTGCTGCACCGGACCACGCGCAGCGTATCCCTGACAGAAGCGGGGGAGCGTCTGCTTGCACGTCTGCGCCCTGTGCTGAGCGATCTCGATCACGTGCTCGACGATGTCGCGCGGGAAGATGAGGCGCTTCGCGGCACGCTGCGCATCAATGGAAGCGACGGGGCGATCCGTCAACTGCTCCAGACTGTCGTGCCGCGCTTTCTGGCGATGTATCCGCGGATGGAGCTGGATCTCGTCTCGGACGGACGTTTCGTCGATATCGTCGCGGAAGGCTTTGATGCAGGCGTAAGGCTCGGTGAAGCGGTACCCAGGGACATGATCGCGGTACGGGTCAGCGAGGATTCACGCTTTGTTGCAGTGGCGTCGCCGCGTTATCTGCGCAAGCATGGCCGGCCTGCCGTGCCGGACGAATTGCAGGCCCATCACTGCGTCCGGCAACGTCTGCCCAGTGGCAAACGCTATCGATGGGAGTTTGCGCGTCACGGTCAGGCCTTCACGATAGATCCGCCCGGCGCGCTCACGATGGACAGCAATGCGTTGATGATCGAAGCGGCACTGCGGGGACTCGGTATTGCATACGTACCCGAGCCGTATGCGCGCGACGCGATGGCACGCAAGCGGCTCGTTGCGGTGCTGAGTGATTGGTGCCCGCTCATTCCCGGACTGTTTCTCTATTTTCCCGGAAGCCGACATATTCCCGCCGGGTTGCGGGCATTCATCGAGCTGGTGCGGCAACTGCCCGGCAGCGTGTCCGAGCCGTCGAGGTAGCTTCCGCGAATCAGCAAGAGCGACCATTCGCCGACGCCGGCTTGCGAGCGGCGTCTGGCCGAAGCTCCCAGACGCCCCTGGCCCAGCCGCATTCGCACACCGCAAAGCACACCCCGTCAGCCACGCTCCAACCGCCTGCGTACCGTCCCCACCAACCTGTCAAACGGCAATGTACTCGCAGCCAACGCACTGACCTCAGAAAAATTCTCCTTCACGATATCTGTCAACACCTGCCCCGGCGGCGCCTCGACCAGCACCTGCGCGCCCATTTCCTGCATCACGGTCAGCGCATCGAACCAGCGCACGGTGTAACGCATATTGGTCGCAAGATCCTCGCGAATCGCATCGGCCGTATATAACGGGCGTCCACCGCGATTGCCGATATAAACACCGCGCGGTCTTTCAACATGGAACGTGCGCGAGTACGCCAGCAGTTCGTCGCTCGCACGCGCGAGCAATTCGCAATGCGAGGGCACGCTGACCGCGAGCCGCGTGGCCTTGCGCGCGCCGGCCGCGAGCGCGCGTTCGATGAACCCGTCGAGCGCATCGTCCGCGCCGGCCATCACGATCTGGCGCGGTGCATTGACGTTGCCGATATACACGCGTTGCCGGTGCTCCGCGGCCTGCTGTGCAACGAGCGTTTCCGCCTGCTGCTCGCTCAAGCCGGAGACGGCCGCGAGACCATAGCCCGCCGGATAAGCGGTTTCCATCAGCTCGGCGCGTCGCTGCACCATCTTCAGCGCGTCGCGGAACGCCACCGCGCCACAACTGACCGCCGCCGCATACGCGCCGATCGACAGTCCCGCGCTGATCTCCGCCGCCAATCCTTCATCGGCGAGCGCGCGCATGATCGCGACGCCCGCGACGGTCAAGCCCAGTTGCACCGCGACCGTCGAATCGAAAGCGTCGGCTGAGTCGAGCGTCAGCACGTCGATGCCAAGTGTGTCGGAGGCTTCAGCGAGCGTGTCCTGTACCGCGCGATGCTGCGGCAGTCGATGCAGAAAGCCTTCGCTCTGCGCACCCTGGCCGGGGAACAGAAGCGCGAGCATCAGGCAATGCCATTGTGAGCAACCGCCGCCCACGGATCGGCGATCAAGCGGGGGCCGCTCGCATCGCGGGCAAGCACGCGCGCCTTACCCGCGGCCCATTCCGCGAGCGCCACGCCACCCGCGGGCGTTTCGAGTTGCGCATCGATGCGGATACCGATATGCGCCGCGAGCGTTTGCAGTTGCTCCAGCAAAGCACTCGCGACATTCAGCGCCAGCGGTTGCGGCACGCGGATCAACAGATCGAGGTCGCTGGTTTCGTTGACAGTCGGCACGTGCGTCGCCAGTTCAAAGCCGGTGCTGCCAATAGGTCCCCAAGCGAATCCACCAAGCGGACCGCCCGAATCACGTTGCAACGAAAGCAGTGCAACGAACGAGGGCAATGCATCACGCCCAGCATCGGCTTGCGTCTGCGCGAGCGATTCCGGCGGCACGGCACCGACGATATCGTCCGCATGCACCCATGTGCCGTAGCGTTGCGCTCGCTTCGCACCGCGTACGCCGATCGCGACGAAACCATCAGCGGCGAGCGCGCGTCGGACGACCGCATACGGCGCGCGTTCGAACGCGTCGCGAACCCACGCTGGTTCGTCATCGGGCGAGTCCAGCCGCCGCAAGCGCAGCAGATCATGCGGCCGCCACCGCGCGTCGCACGACGTGGCGTGCACGGTGGAGAAGGGCGCAGCCGCACACACGCGCATCACACGGCATCCCATTGTTCGGCAAGACGCCGCCGCACCTCGATCGACGCCGCGCGAGTCTGCCGCGCCGCCGCCGATTCCAGCCGACGCGCGAGCGTACGATCCCCCTCGCGCGCGCTGCGAATCTGCTCGACCAGCACCGTGCGCACGCGCTCGATCTGTGCCGCGTCGGGCGCGTCCGCGTCGATGCCTTCGATCAACTGATCGAGCAGCCCCAACTTCGCGAACGACGCCATCGAATACGACATCGGCACGATCGTGTCGCCGAGTTCGTCGAGTTCTTCGACCGTGCGGCGCGTGACGCGCGCGGCCGCTTCCTTGCCCATCGCGTGGACCATCGTGCCGGGCGCGTCGAGCGCGACGATGCGGTTCGCCTGATAGCCGTGCGCGAGGAACGCGCCGGACATCGCCGGACCGACGATCAGCGCGATCACCGGATGGCCGGCGTCGCGCGCGCTCGCATAGGCGTCGACGGCGGCCGCGCAGGCGAGGTGGATGCCGAGCATTTCCTCGCGATAGCCGTACGCCTGGCTCTTCACGTCGACGATCGCGACGATCGGGCGGCGCGTGCCGGCGTCCACACCCGCATCCGCTTCGATCGCTTCACGCACCGCGCGCGCGAGTTGCCAGCCTTGTTCGAGCCCGACCACGTTGATGGTCGCGCGCGGAAAACGGTTCGCGGGATCGGGCACGACCGTGATGAAGCGCGCGGTGTCGCGGCCGAGCGGCGCATCGCCGCTCCAGACGGGCGCCGCGCTCGACGATTCGCCGGCAAGTGCATTGAACCAGCGCGCGCCGCGCGTGAGTGTCGTGTCGTTCATGCCTGCTCCTTGTTCGACGCATCGCGCCCTTGCGGGTTGTACACATCACGCAGCGTCTCGGGCGTGACGCTGGCCGGATCGATCCGCGCGAGCCGCTGCAAGAACGTGTCGACCTGCTCGCTGCGATGCGTGGCCGGCACGCCTTGCGCGAACGCGGCGCGTACGGCGGCGCGCACGGCCTCGGCATCGTCGTCGACGAGCGTGTCGGCGAGCGCGCTCGCGACGCGCTGCTCGCCGCCGATCAGTTGCCATACGCGGCGGCGATCGCTCGCATCGAGTTCTTCGATACCGGCTTCCTGCTCGATCACTTCAGGTCCGTTCATGCCGAGCCGTCCCTGCTTCGTCACGATCAGATACGAGCACAGCGCGGCCGCGAGCGACATGCCGCCAAAGCAGCCGACCATGCCCGCGATCACGCCGACCACCGGCACGCGCCGGCGCAGCGCGACGATCGCCGCCTGAATCTCGGCGATGACCGCAAGCCCAAGGTTCGCTTCCTGCAACCGCACGCCGCCGGTCTCGAACAGCACGACCGGGCGCACGCGCTTGCCACGCTCGCAGTCGCGTAGCGCCATCTCGAGCGCCGCGGCGATCTTGCTGCCCGACACTTCGCCGATGCTGCCGCCCTGGAACGCCGATTCGATCGCGGCGACCACGGCCGGTTCGCCGTCGATCGTGCCGCGCGCGATCACGCAGCCGTCGTCGGCCTGGCAGACGATGCCCTGCAAGGGCAGCCAAGGCGACCCGATGCGATCGAACGGTCCGAGCAGTTCGCGGAAGCTGCCCGCGTCGAGCACCGAGCGGGCGCGCTCGCGCGCGGGCAGTTCGATGAAGCTTTCGCGCAGCAGCGGCGCGCTATGTACGCTGGCGCTTGTGCTCATACGCTGTCTCCTTCCTCGGCCGCTTCGACCGCTTCGGCGAGCCGCAACGCGACCACGCCCGGCGTCGCGCCGAAGTCGTTGATCTCGATGTGCGCGGCGCCGTCGTAGCGCGTGAAGAAGCGGTCGAGCACGCTCTTCCAGATGTGGCTATAGCCGTCGACGCTGGTGCGCACCACCACGTGCGCGGCGAGCGCCGAACCGCCTGGATCGGCGGCGGCAGGCGACAGCAGCACTTCCAGATCGCCCGAGCCGACCACGCCGACGTGCGCGCGGGTCGTGACGGCGCGTTGCGCCGGATAGTCAAAGGTCAGATGTTCCATGAGGCTCAGCTCCGGCTGGCGTCGCGATGCGCCAGCATGTCGAGAAAGAGGGTGGCGGCGAGCAGATCGGCCGCGCCGCCCGGCGATGCGTTCAGCGACAGCAGTTCGCGTTCGAGCGCGTCGAGCGCGACGCGGCCCGCGGCTGTCGAACTGCCGCCCGCGTCGAGCACGCGCCG
The DNA here is from genome assembly GCF_050436385.1 of Paraburkholderia sp. MM5477-R1. NCBI lineage: Bacteria > Pseudomonadati > Pseudomonadota > Betaproteobacteria > Burkholderiales > Burkholderiaceae > Paraburkholderia > Paraburkholderia sp. MM5477-R1. The sequence continues at coordinate 212,363 of NZ_JBNDMC010000008.1, read as the reverse complement.
CGCGCCGCGCTGCCCCGCATGCAAGCCGGCGAGTCCCGCGCGATGCAGCAGGCAGGTATCGTCGAGCGTGCTCATGATCGCGAGCAACGCATCGATGCGCGCGGCGTTTTCGTCGAGGCCGCGCGCGCGGGCCGCGTGCAATGCCGGCAGACCGACGTCGAGCGCGTGCGGAAAGCCGTCCTGCGCTTCGCGCCGCGCGCCGCCGACCTGATAGCGTCGACGCGCGCGTTCGCCGTGGCTATCGGACGAAGCGGCGAAGCGATCCGGGAAGCAGGCGATCTGCGCGGCCAGCGTGCAGATGCGCGAGGTATCGACACGGTTGGGACCGCCAGGTCTATGCGCACGCATGGAGGAACTCGAAGCCGTTTCGAGCGCCACGCCCGCAACCAGCAAGCCGATGATCCAGATCGCGCCGCGATGCGCATTGCTCCCTCCCGTCGCCTGCATCATCTCCTGTTCGCCCGCGCGGCCGATCTGCGCGAGCTCGGCGCGCAGCAGCGCCGACGGCTCGCCGCGGCGACGCGCCGTTCGCGCCAGCGCCGCGAAGGTCGGTTCGAGCGCGTGCGCGGAGCGCCGCATGATCGCGAGATCGAGGTCGCGATGCGCGCCGCTGCCGCGCCGGTCGACGAGCGCGGGCTTCGGCGTGAGCTCCGCCTCGTCGATCAGCGCGATGATCGCGTCGCGCGCGAGTTGCGCGTCTGAAAACGGCGCGACCGGCGAGGTGCCGCACGCATCGCGCAGGACCGAAGCGAGCGACGCGTCCAACCGTTCAAGAACAGCAGCGGACGCCATCGTCACCAGCTCCGGAAGCGCGCGGGCGGCGCGTACAGTCCGCCCGACCACGTGACCAGATCGTCGATGCTGCGCGCCGCGAGCAGCGAACGCTTCGCGTCGCCGCGCCGGATGCCGAGATCTTCCGGATACGCGACGATGCCGCGCCGGCGCAATTCCGCGGTTTTCTCGGGCTTCGCGCGCAGACCGATCGGCGTGACACCGGCCACCGCCGCGACCGCCGCGCGCCGCTCGTCGATGCCTTCGGCCTTGTGCAGATGCGCGATGCCTTCCTCGGTGACCACATGGCTCACGTCGTCGCCGTAGATCATCACCGGCGCGATCGGCATGCCGTTTTTCGCGCCGACCGCGACCGCGTCGAGTTCATCGACGAAGGTTGGCTCGCCGCCTTTCTTGTACGTTTCCGCGAGTTGCACCACGAGCTTCTGGCCACGCGACACCGCGCCGTCGCCCTTCAACAGCTTCAGCCACGCCTCGCTCGAATGACGTCGGCCGCGCGGATCGTGGCCCATGTTCGGCGCGCCGCCAAAACCGGCGAGGCGTCCGCGCGTGACCGTCGACGAATTCGCGTCCGCATCGATCTGCAGCGTCGAGCCGATGAACAGGTCGACGCCGTATTGCCCGGCCAACTGACACAGCACGCGGTTCGAGCGCAGGCTGCCGTCGTTGCCGGTGAAGAACACATCGGGGCGCGCCTCGATATACGCCTCCATGCCGACCTCGCTGCCGAAGCAATGGATGCTGTCGACCCAGCCCGATTCGATCGCGGGGATCATCGTCGGGTGCGGATTGAGTGTCCAGTTGCGACAGATCCTGCCCTTGAGACCGAGCGATTCGCCGTAGGTGGGCAGCAGCAGTTCGATCGCCGCGGTATCGAAGCCGATGCCGTGATTCAGCGACGTGACGCCATACGGCTCGTAGATGCCGCGGATCACCATCATCGCGGTCAGCACCTGCAAGTCGCCGATATGGCGCGGATCGCGCGTGAACAGCGGCTCGACCGCGAACGGCCGGTCCGCCTGCACGACCACGTCGACCCACGAGCCCGGAATGTCGACGCGCGGCAATTCGTCGACGATCTCGTTGACCTGCACGATCACGATGCCGTGACGGAACGCGGCGGCCTCGGCGATCGTCGGCGTGTCCTCGGTATTCGGGCCGGTGTACAGATTGCCGTGACGGTCGGCCTTGTCCGCGCACAGCAGTGCAACGTGCGGCGTCAGGTCGACGAACATGCGCGCATACAGCTCGACATACGTATAGATCGCGCCGATTTCGAGCTGGCCGTCTTCGAGCAGTTGCGCGACGCGCAGACTCTGCGGCCCCGCGAACGAGAAATCGACCTTGTGCGCGATGCCGCGCTCGAACAGCGTCAAGTGCTCAGGACGACTGATGCTCGAAATCAGCAGATGCACGTCGTGCAGCTTGTGAGGATCGACCGTGGCGAGCGAGCGCGACAGGAAGTCGGCCTGCTTCTGGTTGTCGCCTTCGAGCGCGACGCGCTCGCCAGGCTGGATCAGCGTTTCGAGCGCATCGACGATGCGGTGCGGAGGCAGCACGCCGTCTTCGAGCCACGGCGCGATGGCCGCGAGGCGGCGATTCTTTTCGTCGCGCCGGGTCGTCCACGAGCGGGCAGTGGACCGCGATGCGGCGGCTTCGGCGGGGTGTTTCATCGGCTCGGTCATCGGTTCGATCAGCTCCCGGTGGTGACGCGCGGGCGTCGGCCGCGCGGCTTCGGTTGATGCGCAAGCGCTTCTTCGCGCGCGCGCTCGGTCAGGAAACGATGCAGAAGCTCGCCGGTGCCGAGCAGATGCGCGACCACCAGCGACTGCGCGGTCGCGATATCGCGGCGCTCGACGGCATCGAGCAGCGCGGCGTGCTCACTGTCGGACTCGCCCTTGTATGACGGCAAGCCGAACTTCAGGCGCAGATAGCGTTCGCCGCGCCGGTGCAGCAAGCCGATCATGTCCTCGAGCTGCGGCCGGCCGGCGGGCGCGTAGAGACACATATGAAACGCGGCATTGCGCGCGACGTAGCGCGACGGATCCTCTTCGCGCTCGGCGGCGCGGCACAAGTCCGCGGCTTCGCGCAGCGTCGCGGCGGTGTGATGCGGAATCGCAAGGCCGAGCGCGAGACTTTCGAGCGCCGAGCGGATCTCGTAGATCTCGCGCGCTTCGTTGGCGGACAGCGGCGCGACGGTCGCGCCTTTATGGACCGCCGCGCGTGCCCAGCCCTCGCTTTCGAGCTGGCGCAGCGCCTCACGCACGGGAATCGCGCTGACCGAGAAATGCCGGGCAATCGCGTCCTGGCGCAGCGGGGCGCCAGGCGCGAGCGTGCCGTCGACGATCGCCGCGCGCAGCGCCTCAGCAATCATGTGCGAGGTGCTTTCGCGCGGCGCGGCGGCCGGAAGAAACGAACCGGACATGGCGGCGTCCAGGGGAAAACCTTCAGTTGCGTCGGTCATGGTATCAAATATTATATATAAAAAGACGCGCATTTCAGCGCGGGCAAACCCGGAAGTCTTGAACCACATTCCAGGCAGGTGCTCGCGCCGTCCTCTGAATGAGTTGTACGAGGACATCGCCGATCAATCAACGTCGTCGAGCCATCTCCAAGCGCGCCCGTCCCTTTCTTCGTTACGTTCAACTATCGTAGGCCGGAGGAGCATGATGAATACAGTAACCGACCGACGAGCGGTCGCGCGTCAGCGCACACCGCTCAATCGTTCGCAGATCGCAGGGTTCTGGGGAGCGTGGGCCGGCTGGACGCTCGACGGCATGGACTCGTTCATTTACGCGCTGGTGCTCACGCCCGCGCTGACTGAGCTGTTGCCGCGTTCGGGCTTCGCGGCGACGCCGTCGAATGTCGGCCTCGCGGGATCGATCCTGTTCGCGCTGTTTCTGGTCGGTTGGGGACTGTCGTTCATCTGGGGACCGCTCGCCGATCGCTTCGGCCGCACCAAGGTGCTCGCCGCCACCATCTTCACGTTCGCGATTTTCACCGGGCTCGCCGCGACCTCGACCAATGTGTGGCAGCTCGGTATTTATCGCTTCATCGCGGGCGTCGGGATCGGCGGGGAGTGGGCGCTGGCGGGCACCTACGTTGCCGAGGCCTGGCCGGAGGATCGTCGCAAAATGGGCGCCGGTTATCTGCAGACCGGCTACTACGCGGGCTTCTTCCTCGCGGCTGCGCTCAATTACACGGTCGGCGTGCATTTCGGCTGGCGCGCGATGTTCCTGACCGGCGCGGTACCGGTCGTCGTCGCGATTCTGATTCTGCTGCGCGTGAAGGAGCCGGAGAAGTGGCAGAAAGCCGACGCAAAGACGGTGCGCGTGAAGCCGTTGCGCGAGATCCTGGGGCCGGCTTACCGGCGTCGCACATGGGTCGCGTGCATTCTGCTGACGATCGCGATCATCGGGCTGTGGGCGGGCGCCGTCTACGAGCCGTCCGCAGTGATCCAACTGGCGGCGCGCGCCGGCATGTCCAAGGGCGATTCGATTCGCACCGCGTCGCTCGCGACCGGCTTGCTGTCGATCGGCACGATCCTCGGTTGTCTAGCGCTGCCGCCACTGGCCGAGCGCATCGGCCGCAAGATGACGCTCGCGGTGTACTTCGCGGGGATGGCGGTGTCGATCGCGGCGAGCTTCGGGTGGGCGTTCTATCTGCCGAACGGGCTCGCGCCGTTCATCGCGTGGCTGTTCGTGCTGGGCTTTTTCGGCGGCAACTTCGCGTTGTTCAGCCTGTGGCTGCCCGAGCAGTTCGAAACCCGTGTACGCGCGACGGCGTTTGCGTTCTGCACGTCGTTTGGACGCTTCGTCGGCGCCGGCGTCAACTTTCTGCTCGGCGCGGCGGTGCTGCATATGCAGACGCTCGGCGTGCCGATCGCGTTGACCGCGCTCGTGTTCGTGCTCGGCCTGTTCGTGATTCCGTTCGCGCCGGAGACGAAGGGCGAGACGCTGCCGCAGTAAGAACCGGGCGGGCGGCGCGCTTTACTTCGCGTGACTGCGTGCCCGCCCACCCGGATGCAGCAGCGTCAGCAACGGCCAGCCGAGATTGACGCCGAGACTCGCGGCGACGATCAGCGCCATGCCCGCCAGTTGCGAGAGCGACAGCGCACGGCCATACACGAGCGCATCCACGACGATCGCGGTCAGCGGATAAACGAACAACAGCACCGCGATCACTGGCGTGCTGAGCCTGGGCAGCGCGCCGTAAATCAGCACATACGACAATCCCGTGTGCAGCACGCCCATGCCGATCAGCCAGAACCACTGCATCGGACCGATATGCGTGAGCGTCAAAGGCGCGATCAGCGGCGCGATCAGCGGCAGACAGATCACGCCGACCGCGCATTGCGTGAGCGTCAGCAGATGCGGGCGCATGTCGCCGAGGCTCTTCGCGATCAGCGTGACGCTCGCATACAGCAGCGAGCCGAGCAGCGCTTCGCTCAAGCCGATCAGATAGCTGCTGTGGCCTTGCAGGTTTCCGGCCGCGATCACGCCCGACGCGAGCACGAGCCCGACGAACGCCGTCGCGATCCAGCCGAGCCGGTCCGCGCCGAGCCGCTCGTTAAAGAGCGCCGCGCCGATCAGCACGACCCAGAACGGCTGCACATGAAACACGACGGTCGCGACCGCGATGCTGGTGCGATGAATCGCATCGAAAAAGCCGACCCATTGCGTGACCATCAGCACGCCGGAAATCAGCGCGAGCGCGACCGTGCGGCGCGTGAACTGCGCGCGCGTGAAAAAGCCCTTCCACGCGCAATAGGCGGCGAGCGAGAGAAAGCCGAACAGGCAGCGGAAGAACACGAGCGTCAGCGCATCGAGCCGCGCCTCCTCGACGAAAACGCCGATCGTGCCCATCAGCAGGCCGCCGCTCGCCAGCGTGATCGCGCCTTGTTGACGTGAGGTGAGGGACATGCGCAACGACTCCGTAACATGATGCCTGCGAGTATTGCGCCGCTTGTGGCCTGTTCACAAACGAATTAAATTGAGCAATTCCATAAGCCCGGTTGATAAATCGTGAACCCTGAATTCGACGTCGATCTGTTGCGCAGCTTTGTCGCGGTCGTGGAGGCGGGCAGCTTCACGAAGGCGGCGGCGAGCGTGCATCGCTCGCAGGCGGCGGTCAGCATGCAGATCAAGCGGCTCGAAACGATGCTCGGCACGACGCTGTTCGCACGCAACACGCGCAACCTGTCGCTGACGCGGCCCGGCAGTACGCTGCTCGAATACGCGCGGCGCGCGCTTGCGTTGCAGGAGGAGGCGTGGTCGGCGATCGTGCGGCCCGAGGTGACCGGGCGGGTGGTGCTCGGCGCGCCGGACGACTATGTGTCGTCGCTGCTATCGCCGGTGTTGCGGCGTTTCGCGACGCTGTACCCGCGCGTCGAGATCGAGATCGTCTGCGCGCAGAGCACGGCACTCGCGCCGATGCTCGCGGACAACAAGATCGACCTCGCATTCGTCACGCGCGACCGCAGGATGCGCGGCGAATTCGTGCGCAGCGAACCGATGGTGTGGGTGGGGGCGTCGGTCGACACGCCGGTGCTGAAGGCCTCGCCATTGCCGGTGGGGTTGTACGAGCCGGGCTGCGTCGCGCGCCAGCACACGCTGGCTGCGCTGGATGGCGCGCGCATCCGTTATCGCGCGGCGTTCAGCAGCGCGAGCCTGATGGGGCTCGTCGCGACCGTGGATGCCGGTTTGTCGGTGATTGCGCTGACGCGGTGCAGCGTGCCGCCGCGGCTCGCGATACTCGGCGACGCGCAAGGCCTGCCGAGAATCGCGCCGCTCGAAATCGTGGTCGCGCGCAGCGCGAAATCGGATCGGCCGACCTGCGATTATCTGGCGCAGCAGATGGTGCAGGATCTGTCGCTGCGGTAGCCGAGCGTGCCAGCCTTAGCCGTTCAGGCACGCGAATAGGCGGTCACTTCACCCTCGACCGCGAGCCGCACGCGCTCACCCGGACGCGGGCACAGATAACCGGGCACGCGCGCGCGCACCATCGCCCGCGTCGCGGACTGCAATTGCAGCGCGACGCTTGCGTCCTGCCCCTGGAAGATCACGTCAGTGACGAGCGCGTCGTGCGCGGCGCCTGTGCGCGCGGTTTCATCGGCGCGCAGCAGGCGGATCTGCTCGGGACGCACCATCACGTCGACCGCACCGTGGCCGACGGGCGCGACCAGTGCGAGTTCGCCGAGCTCGCAACTCGCGCGATCCTGTTGCGCGATGCCCGGCAACAACACCGCCTCGCCAATGAACGACGCAAGCTCGCGCGTCACCGGCCGGCGGTATAGCACTTCGGGCGTCGCGGTCTGGATCAGCCTCCCGTTCCACAGCACCGCGACCTCATGCCCGAGCGACAACGCCTCGGACTGATCGTGCGTGACCAGTACGGCAGTCGCGCCGGCCGCGGCCAGCGCACTTGCGACCGCCTGGCGCGTTTCGACGCGCAGCGCGGCGTCGAGCGAGGAGAACGGCTCGTCGAGCATGATCAGCGTCGGCGCGGGTGCGAGCGCACGGGCGAGCGCGACACGTTGCTGTTGACCGCCCGACAGTTGCTGCGGCGCGCGCTCGCCAAAATGCACGGGCAGGCCGACCAGCTCCAGCAACTCAGCGACGCGATGGCGCGCGCGGCGCTGCGTGCGTGGCAGACCGAACACGATGTTGTCCGCGACCGACAGATGCGGAAACAGCGCGCCTTCCTGTGGCACGTAGCCGATGCGGCGTTGCTCCGACGGTACGTGCAGGTTGTCGCCGACGACGCGCCGGCCATCGATCTCGACGCTGCCGCCGTCCGCGCGCTCGAAGCCGCACAACAGGCGCAGCAGCGTGGTCTTGCCGCTGCCCGAGGGCCCCAGCAGCGCGAGCAGCGTGCCGCGCTCGACCGAGAGATCGAGGCCGTGCAGCACCGGGTGACCGTCGAACGATTTCTGCAGTCCGCGGATACGAAGTTCGCTCATGAAAATCCGAAGTAGTCGAACAAAAGCAGCGATGAAAAAGCCGGCGTGTGTCAGCCGCGCTCGCCGAGCAGCGCCGAGCGGCCGAGCAGCGCGAACAGCAGTCCCGACGCGCACAGCGAGATGCCGGTCAGCAGCGCCGCATACGGCGCGGCAGCGGCGAACGCCATCGTCGACGTGTCGGCCCACACCTGGGTCGCCAGCGTTTGCGTGTCGAGCGGCGACAGCAGCAGCGTCGCGTTCAGTTCGGTGACGACCGAGATGAACACCATCGCCGCGGCAGCGCCGAGCCCGGGGCCCGCGAGCGGCAGCACGACGCGCACGAGCGTCTGCGTCCAGTCAAGGCCGAGCGCGCGCGCGGTTTCCTCGAGGCGCGGCTGCGCCTGCATGAATGCCGCGCGCACGCTGACGAGCGCGACCGGCATGAACAGGATCGCGTAGGCGACGATCAGCAGCGTCGCGCTTTGATAGAGCGGCTGCAGCGCATGCACGGCGAGCGAGACGATCGCGAGCGCAATCACGAGCCCCGGCACGCCCTGCGCGAGAAACACGGTGCGCTCGAACAGCGTCGCGAAACGCGTCGGATAACGCACCAGCAGAAACGCGAGCGGCACCACGAGCAACGTGGTCAGCGCGGCGGCCGCGAGGCCGAAACCCAGCGACGAACACGTCGCGTTCCACAGCAGTTCGGGCGATACGTCGGCCGGCGTCACGGCGGCCGCGCCCGGCTGCGTGAGCCAGAAGCCGATCATGCCGAGCGGTACGCCGAGCGTCGCAAGCGTGAGCAGCGCAAAGCCCGCGACGACGAGCCAGCGCCACCCGCCGAGCTCGTAGCGCAACACCGCGCGGCGCGTGCCGCGGTCGACGCGCTCGTAGCGCGCTGCACCGCGCACGCGAAACTCGAACGCAAGCACGACGAGGCAGATCACGATCAGCAGACACGCGAGCAGCGATGCACCGCCGCCGTCGAAGCTGGTGCGATATTCCGCGTAGATCTGCGTGGTGAACGTATGAAAGCGCAGCAGCGTGAACGCGCCGAATTCCGATAGCACGCCGAGCGCGACGAGCAGCATGCCGCCGAGCAGCGCCGGCCGCAGTTGCGGCAGCACGACGCGCGCGAAACTCGTCCAGCGGTTGCAGCCGAGCGCGCGCGCGCTTTCTTCGAGTGCCGGGTCCATGCCGCGCAGCGCGGCGGCGACCGGCAGATAGACGAGCGGAAAATACGCGCAGGTCAAGACCAGCAACGCGCCGTTGAAGTCCTGCAAGTCCTCGCTCAAGGACACCCACGCATAGCTCGAAATGAAGGCCGGCATCGCGAGCGGCGCGGCGCACAGCACGGCCCACGCGCGCCGTCCGGGAAGATGCGTGCGCTCGACGAACCACGCGGCCGCGGTGCCGATCACCGCGCAAACGAGGGTAGTCGTGACGGTGATCAACGCCGTATTGACGAGCAGCTCGCCAACGAGCGGCCGCCAGATCAGATCGAGCGCGTCGCCGATGCCGAAGCTCGCCGCGCGCCAGAACGTAAACGCAATCGGCAGCAGCACCAGCAAAGCGCTGAGTGCTGCCGCCGCAAAAAGGCTGCGCGGCGCGCGCGTCCGGCCGCGCGCCGGGGCTGGGGGGACAGCCGGCGGACCGGCTGACAGTGCTTCGCTCATTTACAGCAGGCCTGCCTGACGTAGCAGCTTGCCGGCCTGGCTATCGTCGCCGAGCTGCTGGATCGTCAGCGTGGGCGGAGTCAGTTCGGCGAACGGCTTGAGGATCGGGTCCGGCGCGACACCCGCGTGCAGCGGATATTCGAACATCACGTGGCTGTTGGCCATCAGCTGCTGTGCGCGTTCGCTGACCAGATAGGCGAGAAACTTCTGCGCGCCGTCCGCGTTGTGCGCGGACTTCAGCACGCCCGCGCCCGATACGTTGACGAGCGCACCGGCGTCGCCGTGGCCGAAGTGATAGATCGCGCTGCGGGTTTTCGCATCGCCGATTTCCGCATGCAGACGCGCCCAGTAGTAGTTGTTGATCAGACCGGCCGCGACCCCGCCGCGATTGACCGCGGCGACCACGCCTTCGTCATCGTCGAAGATCTGCGAGTTGGCTTTGAGACCCTTCAGCCACGCGAGCGTCTGCTCTTCACCCTTCAGGGCCAGCACCGCGCTCACGAGAGGCAGGAAGTCGGCGTCGCTCGGCGCGATGCCGACCTTGCCTTTCCATTCAGGCTTCGCGAGGTCGAACACCGATTGCGGCAGTTGCGATGGCTGCAGCTTCGTCGTGTTGTATGCGAGCACGCTCTCGCGCGCGGTCACGGCGACCCATACACCGCTCGGCGAATTGAAACGTGCCGGCACCGCGCGGAGCGTCGCTTCGTCGACCTTCGCGAGCAGCCCCTTTTCCTCGAGCAGCATCAGCTCCGGCGAGTTCTCCGTGAAGTACACGTCGGCGGGCGAGGCCGCGCCTTCCGCGACGATCTGCGCGGCGAGCGCCGGGCCTTCGCCGTTGCGCACTTTCACCGAGATGCCCGACTGCTTTTCGAAGTCCTTCGCGAGCAGATTGACGACCTGCTCGTGCTGCGCGTTGTACAGCGTGATCGACGCCGAGTGAGCCGCCGACGGCATCGTCGCGAGCGCGGTGAGCGACAGCGCGGCCATGCTGCCGAGCGCGCGCAGACGGGTGGCAAACCAGGAATGAGCCATGTTGCAGAAGTCCGTTTTGATTGTGTTGAGTGAGCCAGGCGCTGCACGCCCGGCGTGCTTCATTTGCTGCATCACGTCTCGAACAGCCCCGCGCCGACATACGAACCCGGCTTCGCGCCCGGCGGCACGACGAAAATCGCGCTGCCGACGTGAGTCGTGAACTGGTTCATCATGTCGAACTTCGCGAGCCGGTCGTTGATCGGGATGAAGCCGGTGCGCGGGTCGCTCTGGTGCGCGATGAAAATCAGCCCCGCGTCGTACTCGGTTTCCTGGCGCCACGGCGGCCAGCGCTCGATATAGAAGTTCGTGCCTTCGTTGTACGAATACGAGCGGCGCAGAATCTGCGCGCCGTTGTTGCTCGCCGGATTCGACAGTCGCACGTGCGAGTTCTCGGGGATCACCGGGTTGCCGTCCTTGTCCTCGGCCTTCAGATCCACCGCGTCGAATTCATGCTTGCTGCCGATCGGCGCGCCGCTGTACTTGTGGCGGCCGAACACCTGTTCCTGGAAACCGAGCTCGGTGTTGTCCCAGTGTTCGAGCGTGATGCGGATGCGGCGCACGACCGTGTAGGTGCCGCCTTCCATCCACGGCGCGTCGTCGGTGGCGCGAGCCCACACGAACTGGTTCATCAGCTCAGGCTTCGCGGTCGACGGATTGTTGGTGCCGTCCTTGAAGCCCATCAGGTTGCGCGGCGTCTGAGCGCGCGGACCGGACAGGAAACCGGCCTGGCCCCAGCGCATCGCCGCGACGCCGTAGGCACGGCGCGTCAGTTGGCGTACCGCGTGAAACGCAACCTGCGCGTCGTTCGCGCACGCCTGGATGAACAGGTCGCCGCCGGTCTTCTCCTTGATCAGCTGATCGCCGTTGAAGCGCGGCAAATCGACGAGCGCGGCGGGGCGGCGCGACGCGAGCCCGTAGCGGTCCTTGCCGTCCTTCGTGAAGAGGCCGGGGCCGAAGCCGAACGTGATGGTCAGACCGTTCGGGCCGAGGCCCAGCACGTCGCCGGAATCGGGGGCGGCCCGGTCGCCGCCGCCGTCGCCGGCGGGCAGCGCGAAGGCCGTGCCACCTTGCGTCAGGCGCGCGGCTGCTTCGGTCCACGTGCGCAGCAGGGCGATCACTTCGTCGCGCTTGTCGGTGGTCAGATCGAGCGCGGCGACGTAGGTGTGGCTCTGCTGCGGCGTGACGATGCCGCCTTGATGCGGACCGTAGAACGGCTCGGCCGCGAACTGCGGATCGGCGTTCTGGGCGCTATGCGCGGGCGCCTTCGCGAGCGCGGGCGGCGAGGTCGCGAGGCCCGCGCCGAGACTCGCGCCGGCCGCGACCGCCGCGCCCCCCGCCTTCAGGAAGCCGCGTCGTGACGGCCGTGGGGGGTGATCGTTTGTCATGGTCAGTTCACCTTCCTGAAACCTGGGTGCCGCCTACTTCGCGAGCACCAGTGTGTTCACGTCGTCTTCGACGTAGTAGAAGCCGTCGCCTTCCGGCGTCATCGCGATACCGAACAGGTCGCCGTTGCCGGGGGGCGATTGCGCCTTGTCGGTATCGATCCAGCGTGCGTACAGCTGCTTGCCGGTCGCCGGATCGATCTCGACGACCTGGCCGTTCAACGCGTTGGTCACCAGCAGGTGGCCATTGGGCGCGGTGACCATCGCGAGCGGACGATGCAGCAGGCCGTCGGCGGTCAACTGGCGGCCGACACCCGCGCTGCTGTCGCGCGTGAGCGGATCGTCGATCTCGGTGATGCGGTTGCCGATCGCGTCGGACACGTACAGCAGTTTCTGATCGGCCGACAGCGCGAGGCCGGTCGGCCCGACGAGGAACACGCCCTTGTCGGCCTGCGCGCCGAAGCCGCTGCCGATCACGGTTTCCTGCTTCACGACGGGCGGCTTGCCTGCCGGCACGTCGAGGTCGAGGCGCAGCACGGTGGCCTGCTTGAACACGGGCGGATTGCCTTGCGCGTCGCCGACGCCGAAGCCCGCGTTGCTGACGAACAGCGTTGCGCTCGTGCCGTTGTCGACGACCGCCATGTTGCCCCACGGATCGTTGATGTTCGGCGTCGAGATCGTCGACGCGATCTTGCCTTGCGGGTCGATCACGATCAGGCAGCCAGCGCCCTTGGTGCCGGTCGTGCCGTCGTTGCTCGGCGTGCTGCCGACGATCACCCAGCCCGACTTCAGCATCGTCATCGCGGTCGACAGGCCGATGCCGCCCGGGCATTCCTTCAGATCGCGCGGCACGGTCGCGAACACCGTCATCTGTCTGGTGTCCGGGTGATAGTCGATGATCGTGCTGCCGGTGCCCTGCAGGTTCGTCGAGTTGTTGAAGTTGCCGACCAGCACGTCGCCTTTCTTCACGGTGCCCGCGCTGACCGGCGCGACCACGAGCGCGTACGGATTCTGGTCGCCGTTATCCGGCACGGTGTTGATCAGCGTCGTGTGATGCTTGATCGTTTCAAGGAAGCCTTGCGGCTCGGCCTGCGCGCTGGCGGCCATCGTGAGAGCGGCGGCGCCGGCCATCGCGGCGAGCAGGGCTCGCGCGGCGCGCGCCGCAAGCTTGCGCGTGAGTTGATTCACGATTGGGCCTCCGTGCGGGTGCACAAAGCGGGAGTGGCGGCGACGATAGAAAGCATGGGAAGTGCTGGTCCGGTTGCGTGGGGTGGCATGTGCTTGCGAGGATGAAAGCGCGCGGCGGGCGGCGTCAGAAGTTGATATTGGTCCGCATGCCGACGACGAAGGTGTTGCGCAGCGGCTGCGTCGGGTCGTTCGGGTTCTGGCCCGCACCGGCGTTGAACGTGTATTGCGCGTCGGCCTGCAACTGCCACCACGGATTGACCTGGTACTGGTAGGTCGCCTCGAGCGTGGTTTCGCTGGTGCGCAAGCCGTAGGGGCTGCCGTTGAATGCCAGGAAGTCCTTGTCGAGTCCGTTCACATGACTGCCGACCTTGATGTAGGTCAGCGCGAGACCGGCGCTGTCGTTGTCACGGCCCTTGAACGGCGCCTTCAGCACGACGCCGAGGTTGGCCGCGACTTGCACGAGGTTGCGGTCGCCCGGCGCGCCCATCACGCGCGCGAACACGCCGAGACTGCGTGGTTCGTCGGAGTCGGGGCGCCACACCATCTGATCGGCGACCGCATAGAAGCTGTAGTTGCCGCTGTGATTCACCGGAATGCCGGTCGACGCCGGATTCGCGAGCGACAGCCCCATGTTGTCGTAGCGCTGATCGGCGAACTTGTTGGTGTTGTACCAGACGCCGAGCTTATAGGTGCCCGGCAGACCGCCGCCGCCCATGCCGACCATTTCGCCTTCGGCCGGCTGGTTGATCGAGTACTGCAGCTCGCCGATCCACAACGCGCCGTTATGCAGGTTGAAGTTCGTGCCGCTCATGTTGTCCGGGTCGTTGCCGAGCGGGTCGCCCGAATACACGCCGGCAAGCGCGGTCAACGAAGGGGTGATCTGGCCGCGCACGCGCACGCCGAGACCCGCGAGCGGATAGGCGGGACCGCCCGACGGCATGTCGTACGAGGGCAGCGCGGGCCAGCCGAACATCGTGTTGAGGAACAGGGCCGCATACGTGCTCGTGATGAATTCCTGGTCGAGACTCTGCTGACCGATCTTCACGTCCACGCGTTTGTTCAGGAACGACTGCTGATACCAGAGCTCCCACAGACGCGTCGCGTCGTCGGCCTCGATGCCGCTCGCGGTATTCAACGTGCCGAGCTTGTTCGCGCTCAGGTTCGCGCCGTGAATTTGCAGTGCGCTGACGTTGAAGAGGCCGCCCGGCAGGCCGAACGCCTTTTGCGTATCCATCTGCAAGCTCGCGGTGGTCAGGCCGTCGTAGTCGACGCCGCGCGCGAGACCGCCGCGCAGATTGGCCAGCACTTCGCTGGTTTCGGTCAGCGTGAAGGTCATGCCGTACTTGCCGAGCCACGGACGCAGGCCGCCCATGTCGCCGAGCAATTGCTGGCGGTTCCAGAGGCCCGTCCACTGGTCGGTTTGCGTCGCCTGAATGTTCAGGTCGGCCTCGGGCGCTTCCGGGTTCGCATCGGGATTGGCTTCGGCCAGCGCCGCGTGGCCGGTCAACGAGGCACACGCGAAGGCCGTGCACAGTGCGACGCGCCGCATCGAAGGCAAACGCGTACGATGAGTTGCGCCGGGACCTGCGCAAGCGTCGCAAACCGGACGCGCATTGGCACGCGATCCATTGAGTTGGGCGAACTTCATCGAAATCCTTATGAGTGTTGTTTCGATCGATGTGATCAATCTGCGACTGCCTGGCGCGACATCGCGTGTTGTCCCAGGCTGCCAAAGCGGCTGATGGCGTGATCGTACGCAGGCGTATTGCGGCAGTCAACACAAATGAGAACGATTCGCAACAATATTACTGGCATGTAATTCCCGGATTTACGGACTGCGTCTAAACTTTATGAGGACGTAAACAGATATTCATTGGCGCGTAATGAAAACGTATTGATGTAGTCAGGCACGAACGTGCGAAACGGCGAGGTGTCGAAGCGCACGAGTCACCCCGAAAGTCAAAGTAAGGAGGTAGAGATGGGCAAGCGCATTCTGCTGGTTTCGTTGCTGGTGAGTGGTGGTCTGTTGCTGGGCGGCGCAGCGCACGCGCAGTTGAATCTGAAGCAGTTCGGCATCGGCGGGGGCGGCGATAGCGCGGCGGGTGCCGGGGCGTCGTCGGGCGGCGTGTCGCAGTTGCTGCAGAGTTACGTGGGCGCGAACCAGCAGGTGCTGAGCGGACAGTCGAGCCTCGCGTCGGCGATGGGCATGACGAGTGCCGCCGGCCAGGCGCAGCAGGCGGCGGGGCTGCTCAGCGGCGGCACGCCGTCGGTCAGTCAGTTGACGCAGGTCGGCAGCACCCAGCAGTCGCTGTCGCAGAAGCTGACCGATGCGTTCGCGAATCATGCAAGTGGCGGCGCGTCTGCGACGCCGGTCAACAAGGAAGCGTTCACGCAGGGTCTGTCGTCGCTCGGCAAGGGTGTGAGCCAGTATTCGAGCTTGCAGTCGGGGCTCGGCAGCCTCGGTCAGATGAGTCCGTCGTCGCTGCTGCAATCGGGCCTCAATCCGCAGACCGCGCAAAGCGCTTCGTATATCGCGCAATCGGCGCCGGGGCAGTTGCAGTCGCTGATGTCGACGCTGGGCTCGGCCGTGCAGTTCGCATCGAGCCACGGCATCACGGTGCCGTCGATCGCGACGTCGGCGTTGAAGGGGTTGTAGGCGCGTTTTCGCTTCGTCCCGCGCGCGGTCGAGTCAGCGCCGAAAGCCGCTATGACCGCGTCGAACCCGCAGTCCAACCGGAATTCCGCCGATGTCCCACACCATCAATCTGGAAAACTACTTCGCCCGGATCGGCTATCAGGGCCCGCGCGCCGCCACGCTCGACGTGCTGCGGGCGATTCACCGGCTCCATCCCGCCGCGATCCCGTTCGAGAACCTGAACCCGTTGACGCGCCGGCCCGTCAGGCTCGAGCTCGAAGCCGTGGAACGCAAGCTCGTGACCGAAAAGCGCGGTGGCTACTGCTTCGAGCAGAACATTCTGTTCGCGAACGTGCTGATGCAACTCGGCTTCAGGGTCACACCGATGCTTGCGCGCGTCGTGTGGGGCCGCGAGCCCGGCACGATTGCGCCGCGCACGCATATGGTGCTGCGCGTCGATATCGACGGCGACGCATGGATCGCCGACGTCGGCTTCGGCGCCGTGACGCTGACCGCGCCGCTGCGGCTGACCGCCGGCCTCGCGCAGCCGATTCCGCTCGGCACGTTCCGTCTCGCCGACGCGGGGCGCGACACCGTCTATCTCGAGGTGCTGGCGCCGGACGAGAGCTGGACCCGCGTTTATCACGTCGATCTGCGCGCAGTCGAGTGGATCGACTACGAAACCTCGAACTGGTACACCTCGACGTCACCGGATTCGAAGTTCGTTCATAACCTGCTGGCGTGCCGCGTGTTGCCCGAACTGCGACTGGCGCTATTCAACGATCAGTTCAACGAGCGCGACGCACGAGGGCAGATCGTCAACGAACGGCGCCTCGCGAGCGCCGCCGAACTCGCCGACTGTCTGCGTGAGCGTTTCGGCTTGAATCTGGAGGACATCGATATCGCCGACGTGTTCGAGCGCGTGCGCACGCGCGATGAGGCCGCATGAGCCGACCGCTCGAGGGAGCCGCGATGGTCGCACGTCTGATCCTGCAATCACTGGCGTGGCTGGTTTTCATGGGCGTGCTGCTGTTCGGCGCGGCCGGCACGCTCGCGTGGCCGGCAGCATGGTGGTATCTGTTCGAGCTGGCGGTATTGAGCCTGTGGCTCGGCTTGTGGCTCGCGCGTCATGATCCCGCGCTGCTCGCGGAGCGGCTCGCGCCGTTCGTGCAGGCGCAGCAGAGCCGCTGGGATCGTGTGTTCATGGCCGCGATCGGGGCCGCGTGGTGCGGCTGGCTGATCCTGATGGGTTTCGACGCGATGCGGTTTCGCTGGTCCGCGCCGCTGCCGTTGTGGCTCATGGGCCTCGGCGCGTTGTGCGTGTTCCTGTGCATCTTCACGTGCCGGTTCGTGTTTCGCGCGAACAGCTATGCCGCACCGGTGGTCAAGATTCAGTCGAGCCGCGGGCACAAGGTTGCCGACACCGGGCCCTACGCGTACGTCCGTCATCCGATGTACGCGGCCGCGCTGGTGTTCTTCGTCGGCACGCCGCTGATGCTCGGCTCGTGGTGGGGGCTCGTGGCGCTGCCCGTGATGGGGTACGGGATGGGCTGGCGCGCGGTGCGCGAGGAGCGGCTGCTCGCCGGGCAGCTCGACGGCTACACCCAATACATGGCTCGTGTGCGTTACCGTTTCGTGCCGTTTATCTGGTAGCGCGTTCCAGCCGTCTCCCCACCGTCGAACCGGGTAAGATTGGGCCCGGCCGTCGGAGAACCGGCCACGGTGTACCTCATGTACCACCGGCGAACCACCGATGAGGTTTGGAGTGAAAACAACGACACAGGCGCGTATAGCGCCCGCCGCACAGGCCGGGCAGAAACAGCATTCCGCCGAACGCGAACGCGATCGCGACACGCCGGTCAAGGCGATGCCCGCCTACGAGCAGATCAAACGCTACGTGCTTCAGCGCATCAGCGAAGGCGCATGGAAGCCGGGCGGGCTGATCCCTTCCGAAACGGAACTGGTCAAGGAGTTCGGCGTCGCGCGCATGACGGTGTCGCGCGCGCTGCGCGAGCTGACCGCCGAGCGCGTGCTCACGCGCGTGCAAGGCTCGGGCACCTTCGTCGCGCCGCAGCGGTATGAATCGACGGTGCTGGAGATCCGCAATATCGCCGATGAAATCGCCGCGCGCGGTCATCGTCATTCGGCGCGCGTGCTGACGCTCGAACCGAGCGACGACGCCGACGCGCTCGAAGCGCTCGGTCTCGCGAGCGGTCCCGCGTTTCACTCGTGCATCGTGCACAGCGAGGAGGGCGAGCCGATCCAGTACGAGGACCGCTTCGTCAATCCGAAGGTGTTCCCTGAATATCTGCAGCAGGACTTCTCGGTCGAAACGCCGAATCACTACATGGTGCGGCTCGCGCCCGTGCAGCGCGCCGAGTTTCGCATCTACGCGCAAAAGCCCGACGCCCATGTGCGGCGTCATCTGATGATGGATATCGGCGAGCCGTGTCTGCTGCTGTGGCGGCGCACGTGGGTCGGCGAGAACGTCGCGACGTCGGTGCGGCTATGGCATCCGGCGTCGCGTTTTCATCTGGCGGGGACCGTCTAGGGCCTGAAGCGCGCGTTATCCCTGGCGCTGCGAGGTATTCGGCGAAAAGCGGCAGCCGAGCCGATAGCGCGAACCCGGATGCACGAAACGCGCGAACGTCACGGCGACGCCGCCCGTCCACGTGCGGCGCGTCAGCGTCAGGCACGGTTCTTCGGCGTGAATTTCGAGCAGCTCTGCTTCGGCAGGCGTCGGCAGCGCCGCGTCGACCACGTGTTCGAGATCGTGCATCGGCACGACCGTCAGCAGATACTCGGACGGCTTCAGCGCCGAGAAATCGTGCTGCAGAAAATCCGGCGCGACGGCCGGATTCACATAGCGATCTTCGAGCTGCACCGGCAGACCGTTCTCGCGATGCACGCAGATCACATGAAACACCGAAGCGCCCGGCGCCAGCCCCAAGGCGTTCGACACCGTGACCGACGCGGTCTCGCGCTGCAACAGCACCATATCGCAGCGATAAGCGTGGCCGCGCGAGCGGATCTCGTCGCCGATATGGGCGATCATCAATAGCGTGGACTGCGGCTTGTTCGGCGCGACGAAAGTGCCGACGCCCGATAGGCGCGTGACGAGCCCCGCGTCGGCGAGTTCGCGCAGCGCGCGGTTGACCGTCATGCGCGAGACGCCGAGCGTCGCGACGAGGTCGAGCTCCGAAGGCAGACGGTCGCCCGCCTGGCGTTCGCCCGAGCCGATGATCTGGCGAATGTGCTGTTTGACCTGCTCGTAGCGCGCGGCCGGCGCTTCGTCGCTGCCGCGCGCGATTTTGGCCGCGGCGCTGGCCGCGCTGGCGGACGATTTGCCATGAGGCTTGTTGCGAACGGTGGCGCTCATAGGGGCGGGGTGTCGTCGGGGCCGCGCGTCCAGAACGCATTGCGGTCGAAGTAGTTTTGCAGAAACTGCCGCAGACGCGGCTGCGCGGCATCGTGAAACACGTCGCGCGGTTTGCCCTGCACGGCGATGCGGCCTTGATCGATGAACACGACCTTGTCGGCGACCTGCGCGGCAAAACCCATTTCGTGCGTGACCACGGCCATCGTCATGCCGTCGCGCGCGAGCTGCTTCATCACCTGCAGCACCTCGCCGACCAGCTCCGGATCGAGCGCCGAGGTCGGTTCGTCGAACAGCATGATGTGCGGCTCCATCGCGAGTGCGCGCGCAATCGCGACGCGTTGCTGTTGACCGCCCGACAGTTTCGCCGGATACGCGTCGCCCTTGTGCGAGAGGCCGACCGTCTCCAGCATCGCGCTCGCGCGGCGGCGCGCTTCGTCGTGCGACAGGCGCCGCACGCGCAGCAGCGCTTCCATCACGTTGCCGAGCGCGGTCATGTGCGGCCACAGGTTGAACTGCTGGAACACCATGCCGACGTTGCGGCGCACGCGGTTGATCTCGCCCTGCGAGGCGCGCACGCGTTTGCCGTTGCGCTCGGCATAGCCGAGCAGCTCGCCTTCGATGCACACGTCGCCGTGATCGTAGGTTTCGAGCGCGGCGAGGCAGCGCAGCAGCGTGCTCTTGCCCGAGCCCGACGGCCCGATGACGCAGACCACTTCCGAGCGCGCGATCTCGAGATCGACGCCGCGCAGCACCTCGACATCGCCGAAGCGTTTGCGCAGATCGCGCACCTCGATCAGCGGCGCGGCATTCGATGCGTTCGCCGTTGCACTGGCGGACGGCGCGGAAGATCGCGCGGGGGAGGACATGTCGGCGATGGCGTTCATAGGTGTTCCGGAATCATGCCATGAAGCGTGCGAGGCGGGCTTCGGCCCACATGCCCGCGCGCGAGGTCAGCTCGACTAGAGCGAGATAGCACACGCACAGCACCAGCAGGGTTTCGACGAAAGCGAAGGTGGCCGAGCCGATGCCGGTCAGCACGAACGTCAGTTCGGGCACCGTGACGATCGACAGCACTGCCGTTTCCTTGCTCAACACGATGATCAGATTGGTCAGCGCGGGCACGATCAGCACCATCATCTGCGGCGCCTGGATGCGCAGAATCGCCTGCCAGCGCGTGAGTCCGAGACACGCCGCCGCTTCGAGATGGCCTTTGGGCACCGACTGGAAGCCGGAGCGGAACGCCTCGGCGAAATACGCGCTGCCGTAGAGACCGAGGCCGACGATGCCGGCCGTCATCGGTTCGAGCGTGATGCCGATGGACGGGCCAGCGTAGTACAGCAGAAACAGCTGCACGAGAAACGGCGTGCCGCGCAGCAACTCGATGTAGACACGCAACATGGCGCGCAGCCAGCGTCCGCAGAACAGTTGCAGCACCGCGATCAGAAAGCCGATCGCGAGACCGATTGCGACGCCCGCGACCCAGCTGGCGAGCGTCGTGGCGAGGCCGGCGGCGATCGGCTGCAGGTTGTGCGTAATGACGGTCGGGTCGAACGTTTGCATGGCGAGGTTCGCTTAAACGTGAGTCGATTCAGGCGTGCTGCAAACGGTGTTCGGCCGCATGCGCGACCAGCGCGAGCGAACCGCAGATCACGAAGTAGATGAGCCCGGCCGCGACATACGCTTCGAGCGGCCGGTAGGTGCTCGCGGCGATGTTCTGCGCGGTGCGCGTCAACTCGGCGACGCCGACCACCGAGATCAGCGAAGAAGCCTTGATCAGCAGCACCATTTCGTTGACGAGCGACGGCAGCGTCAAACGGAATGCTTGCGGCACCAGAATGCGCCGCAGCGTATCGAGCGGGGAAAGCCCAAGCATGCGCGCGGCTTCGAGATGTCCGGGCGGAATGCTCAGAAAACCGCCGCGCAGAATCTCCGCGATATACGAGGCCGAGCACAGCGACACCGTGCTGATCGCGGCGACGATCGGCGACACGTTGATGCCGGCGAACGGCAACAGGTAGTACACGAGCAGCAACTGCACGAGCATCGGCACGCCGCGAAAGAAGAACACGTAGGCGCCGCCCGCGAGGCGCGCGGCGCGATGCCGCGACAGCCGCGCGGTGCACACGCCGATGCCGACGAAGAATCCGATCACGAGCCCCGTCAGCGAAATGCCGACGGTGGCGAGCGCCGCATGCAGCAGCAGCGGCAGGCCCTGAACGAAGACGGTCGTGTTGAACATGGGTCGCGGCCGATGGAAGGGGAAGGGCGACGCGCGCCGCGCTACGGCGAAACGATTGCACGATGCGGGACGCCCACGTTGAAGACGCTCAGTAGTTCGGCGTGGGCATCGTGGACGGCATCTCCATCGCGACACCGAACCACTTTTTCTGCAGCGCGGCGAGGCGGCCATCCTTCTGCATCTTCACGAGCGCTGCGTTGAACGCGTCGGCGAGCGGTTTGCTGTCGGCGTCCTTACGCAATGCATACGCGAAGTACACCTTCGCGCCGAACGGCGGCTGCACGACCGCGAACATCTCGGGGCGCTGCTTCGCGACATACGCGATGTTGGTCATCGAGTTCGCTGCCGCGGCGATGCGGCCCGCCGCGAGGTCCGCATAAGCCTGATTGTTGTCGACGTACTCGCGGATTTCAGGCTGCTTCGGCAGCGTGGCCGCGTAGCTCTTCAACTGGTCCAGCTGCGCGGTGCCTTTGCCCGCGCCGACCGTCTTGCCCGCGATATCCGACGATTGCTTGATCGACGCATCGTTCGCGCGCTTGAGCAGCGCGTCGGTCGCATCGGCGACGGGCAGCGTGTACGTGTAGCGTTCCATGCGCGCCTTCGTGACCGTCAGAGGGCCACCGACCATATCGAATTTGCCCGCTTCGAGACCGGGCAGGACACTCGGCCACGGCAGATCGATGAAGCGCACCTTCACGCCGATTTCCTTGCCGATCTCCGCGAATAGATCCTTGTTGAAGCCGGCTTGCTGACCGTTCTCGAGAAAGTCGAATGGCGCGAACTGCATTTCGGTGCCGACCACCAGTTCGCCGGCTTTCTTCACTTTGGCGAGCTGGTCTTCGGCGTGCGCGGCGACGCTTGCCGCGCACAGCGCCAGCATGACCAGACGACATTTCCAGCCTGCAAGGATACGCATGGGGTTCTCCGGGGGCGAATTGGTGTTGGGTCGCCGGCGTGTCGAAGTGTTCGTTCCAGACCCGCCGCGCCGGCGGCGCGATGCGGGCCTCGCTGGGCAGTATATACCGCGTTTCCGGCGAAAAATAAATGCTCGCTTGAGTAGAGAAAAGCCCTGATATCGACGTGTGCGAAGCAACTTGCGGCGCTGCTTTTGGCGGTATATACCACTGCAATACCGATCCTCGAAGGAGCCGCGCGATGCCCGTGACCCGCATTCCGATCATCGATGTCGCCGGCGTGCGCGCGGGCGATCAGCAGGCGCTCCGACGCGTCGCGAAGGAAATTCATGAAGCCTGTACGACGATCGGTTTTTTCTACATCGTCAATCACGGCGTGCCGCAAGCGAAGATCGATGCCGCCGCGCAGGCCGCGCGCACTTTCTTCGCGTTTCCGGTCGACACGAAACGACGCGCGGCGGTCAATCATCGGCATCGCGGCTTCAATGCGCTTGGCGACGCGACGATGTATCAGGCGAAGCGGCCCGATTACAAGGAGTTCTTCAGCATCGGCCTCGAACTGCCGGAAGACGATCCCGACGTGCTGGCGGGCCAGGCACTACGCGGGCCGAACAATTGGCCGGACTTCATGCCCGGCTTGCGGCCGGTGCTGTATGACTATTACGAGGCGGTCGGCGCGTGCGGGGCCGATCTGCTGCGCGCGGTCGCGGTGAGTCTCGGCATCGAAGAAAATTTCTTCGCGCCGCGCTACACGAAGCGCATGCAGCGCACGCAAATGGTCTACTACCCGCCGCAGCCGCAGCAGTCCGACGAAGATCAGTTCGGCGTCGCGCCGCACACCGACTACGGCTGCATCACATTGCTGTGGCAGGATCAGGTCGGCGGCCTGCAGGTGCGCGAAATCGCCAACGATACGTGGGTCGAGGCGCCGCCCGTCGAAGGCAGCTTCGTCGTGAACGTCGGCGATCTGCTCGCGCGCTGGACCAACGACCGCTTCCGCTCGACGCTGCATCGCGTGATCAATGCATCGGGGCGCGAGCGCTATTCGATCGCGACGTTCTACGATCCGACCTACGGCGCGCTCGTTGATCCGCGCGAGCTCGGCGCGAGCGACGCGCAAAGCAAATATCAGCCGGTCGCCGCGGGCGACTATATCCTCGGCCGCATCAACGATTCGATGGGCTACCGCAAGAAACTCGCCGCTACCGCACAGTAAGGACCACCTGCATGACAGAACCGAGCATCACCGACGACAAGACGACCCAGACCGCAACCGCACCGCTCGCGACGACGCTCGAGGCCTTGCGCGCCGTGCTCGGCGTCGACGCGGTGCGCGTCGGCGAACAGATCGGCGAACGCGCGCTGACGGACTGGACGCGCCACGAGCCGACGCGTCCGGCGGCGCTGCTGATGCCGCGCACGACCGACGAAGTATCGCGTGCGCTCGCGATCTGCCACGCCGCGCATCAGCCGGTGGTACCGCAAGGCGGTATGACCGGACTCGCGGGCGGCGCGATCGCGCGCGCCAACGATATTGCGTTGTCGCTGGAACGTCTGGCCGGCGTCGAAGAACTCGACACCGCGTCGGCCACGCTGACCGTACGTGCCGGCACCACGTTACAGGCCGCGCAGGAAGCCGCCGAAGCAGCGGGCTTCGAACTCGCGCTCGACCTCGGCGCGCGCGGCTCATGCCAGATCGGCGGCAATCTCGCGACCAACGCGGGCGGCAATCGCGTGATCCAGTCCGGCACCGCGCGCGACCAGGTGCTCGGGCTCGAAGTGGTACTCGCCAATGGCGACGTGCTCAGTTCGCTCGGCAAGATGGTCAAGAACAACACCGGCTATGACCTGAAGCACTGGTTCATCGGTTCGGAGGGCACGCTCGGCGTGATCACGCGCGCGGTGCTGCGGCTGCATCCGCGACGTGCGGCGCGCCATACGGCGCTCGTCGCGCTCGACGATTACGATGCCGCGGTGAGCCTGTTGCGCCGTCTCGCGACGCGCTTCGGCAACGACATCGGCGCGTTCGAGATCATGTGGCCGGACTTCTACGATTTCGGCGTGAAGCTGACCGGCGCGCGCTCGCCGTTCGACGCCGCGCATCCGCTCTATGCGCTGATCGAACACGCGGGCTTCGATGCCGACGACGCTGGCGAACGTTTCGCCCAGGCGCTGACCGATGCGCTGCAAGCGGGCGCGCTGCGCGACGCGGTGATCGCGCAATCGGTCGCCGATGCGCGCGCGCTATGGGCGATCCGCGAGTGCACCGCGGAGTTTCCGCTCAAGCTCGATCCGATCAACTTCGACGTGAGTCTGCCGATCGGCGAGATCGGCACGTTCGTCGACCGTTGCCGCGCGGCGCTCGATCAGCGCTGGCCCGGCAACGAAGCGTATTTCTTCGGGCATATCGGTGATTCGAATCTGCATCTGACCGTGGATGGTCATTCGATTCCGGGCGTCGATCATCACGCGGTCTATGCGTTCGTCTACGAGATGCTGAGGCCGTTGCGCGGGTCGGTGTCGGCGGAACATGGCATCGGCTCGCTGAAGCGCGAGTTCCTGCCGATTTCGCGCTCACCGGCCGAGCTTGCCGCGATGGTCGCGATCAAGCGTGCGCTCGATCCGAACGGCATTTTGAATCCGGGCAAGCTGTTCTGAGTTTCGATGAGAAGCAAATCAACGACTTCTGCCTCGCGTGCAAGTCCGCCATATTTTCACGATCAGCACATAAAGAACGATCGCCACAATCAGATCTATGGCCGTCATTGCGCCGATGTAAAGCAGTTCATAATCGGCCACTTCGAGCTTATCGGAGATTTCGATCAATATTTGCTGCTGCTCCAGCGTCATGGGTGATGGGTACGTGTGGACATACCGCACCGATAACAAAAACAAAGCCAAAAAAAGAAACAGCTTGCAAAGTCTACGGGCAAGTGTCGCCAATTGTCGTTACCTCGATCCATCCGTAAGCGTGTAGCCCTGAACTTTGCGCCTCGGCTTTACGAGAGGGTCGATACTAACGTATTAATCGCGCCTCGTGATTTTGAGATAATGGTCGAACGAATCCACGCAATATTGCGACACGCCGGCTTCTATCAAAATCTCTTGTTTTATGCCTGGCTTTATTGTCCGAATGCGTGGCGCATCGGCAATGCAACCGTGTCAATGCGCATTCAGATAGCCGACGATCAACGGATAAACATCGACCGCCGCGTTCTTGCCGAAGATGCAGTCGATATGCCCATACCCCGGGATCAGATGCCGCTCGTACGGCTGCTCGGGGAAGCGCTTGCGCAGCAGCTCGTAAGTGCGCGCGGTGCTGACCGGCAGATAGGTTTCGTTCTTCTCGCCGTGAATGAAGCCGATCGGCAAACGCATGCCCTCGAGTCCTTTCATGCCGTCCGCGCCGGTCAGATACACGTCGTCGCCGCGCGCATCGACGACCTGGCCCGCGCGCACCATCGTGGCCAGATGCTGGAACACGGCCATGTCGTGAATGCCGAACAGTTCCTGCAGGTTCGCATGCAGCGCCTCGTTCAGCTTGTCGTGCTCGTAGAGCAGGCCATACAGGAACGTCGCGCGATGACAGATCGGATTGCCGCAGCCCTCGCCGTGATCGAGCGGATAGAGACGCAGCGCTTCGTCGAACAGGTTCGCGGGCCACGAATCTTCCTGCGTATAGGCGGTGAGGTCGCGTATGCGCAGATGCTGCATCAGGTCGGGAATATGCAAGCCGGCCTTGATCCGTTGCAACGTGCCCGGCACCGGATGCGCGGACACCTGCGAAATCACCGCCGAGCGCACGCCGTCGAGTCCATGGAGAAGCGACATGCTGAGCGCGAGGCCGCCCAGGCAGTGGCCGAGTACCTGAATGTTCGGCGCGCCGGTCACTTCGCGAATCTTCGCGACGGCGGCGGGAATGTCCTCGCGCGCGACTTTGTCGACGTTGGTCGGCACGAGCACGCTCGGCAGTTCGATGCTGACGCGCAGATCGACGAGCCACACGTCGTAGCCCGACGCGTACAGATATTCGACGAGGTTGGTCGGTATCAGATCGGTCGAGAAGATGCGGCTCGATACGCCCGAGCCGTGGATCAGCAGGATCGGCTTCGCGGCTTTGCCCGCGGCCGGATCGCAGTAGCGCGTGAGCTTGAGCCGCGTGCGGTCGGGTGTGTCGAAATACGTGACCTGCGGCGCCGGCGCGCGCAGCGTGCGTTTCGCGCGCGGGGGCGTGTATGGATCGTAGAACTGCAGCGGCGCGGCCACGCCGCCGTATTCGGTGAACAGCACGCCCGCGAAGAACTTGCCGAACTTCAGCGTCCATTCGAGGCGCGTCTTCAGGTCGGGCGCGTGTGTGACTTCGAGCGTGCGCTGCTGCTTCAGGAAGTTTTCGGGCGTGATGATCAGCGTCGCGGTGCCGACGACGGGCGCATCGTCCTGCGCCGCGGCGCGAATCTCCGCATACAGCGTGTTGGTCTGCTCCCACAGGTTGATCGGCGACGTGCGCGTGATGATCTTCTTGCCGGTCAGATACCAGGTGTTGCCTTCGACCGCGTCGAGCGTCATCCGGTAGTTCATGTTGCGTTCGTCGAGGTCGGATTCGTCGACGACGAACAGGTTGAAGGTGCCGTCGCTGATCGTCAGCGGTTGGGCGGACAGGGCGGGGCAGGTCAGTGTGCCGGCGGTGCGCGCGAGGTGATTCGGGTTGCTCAGCATGTCGGCGAGATCGTCGGACTCGACCGTCAGCGTGAATTCGATCGGGCTCTTCGCGGCTTCGCCCGCCACGCTGGGCGTGTAGGTGCCGACCATCGTCTCGGTGAAGCGCAGGCCGATCTTCTGTGCGGGCGGCGCGGCGGCGGTGCCCTTCGACATGTAGTCGATCGACCAGTCGTGCGCTTTGGCCAGCAGCGCGCAATTGCGCTCTGCGAGCGCGGAGATGGTCAGGAGCGGATTGACGCCGAGCGACATCGGCATCACCGCGCCGTCCATCACGTAGAGGCCGTCGTGCACCGCGATGCCGACCGTGCCGCTGAACACGCGGCCCAGATGATCGACCACCCCATGCGCGGCGTCCTCGCCCATGCCGCAGCCGCCGAGCGGATGCACGGTGACGGTGTGCCGGCCGGCGATCTTCGTCGAAATCGGGTTGCGCAGATATTTGCCGCCGAGCGGTTTGGTCGCCTCGATCAGCACGTTCTCGATGCTCTGGAAGATCGGCTGGCGTCCCGCGTTTTTCCATTCGATGCGCGCACGGCCTTTGTCGCCGACCGTGATGCGGCCGCTTTCGTCGTCGTGCGCCATCACGAGGTAGCTTTGCGTGTGATTCAGCGCACCGTGGTACGGGCCGCGGATCAGGCTTTCGAGCGCACGCGCGTCATAACTCATGCGCTCGAGCAGCGACGGGGCCCCAGCCGCATCCACGCCTTCCAGCGGCGCGAGCGCGCCGAGCATGCCGACGAGCGCCTCGCCGACCGCACCGGCCAGCGAGCCTTCCTCGATCACATAGCCGTCCTTGACGTTTTTCTCGTCGGCGCGATTGTCGATCAGGCCGGTGATGGTCGGCCCGACCGGCGGAATCTGCCCCGGCTTGTGCTCGCCCCAGCCGACGCCGTTGATCGTGTCCCCGGTGTTGTACGCGAAGGCGAGCACGTCACCGTTGCCGGTGAAATGCTGGCCGAGCATCTCCGACGTGCTCAAGCCCGCGTCGCGCGAGCGCAGCAGCAGCGCAGTCGAGCCGATCGTGCCCGCCGCGACGATGACGATATCGGCCAGCACGAACAGATCGGGCGCGTCGTAGCTTTCGCGGCCGAGCTTCACGAGCTGGAAGTTGACCTTCCATTGCTGCGTGTCGGGATCGCGCAGCACCGAATGCACGGCCGTGCCGGTGAAAATCTGCGCGCCGTGGGCGACCGCGTCCGGCAGATAGTTCATGTGGGTCGAATTCTTCGCGTCGTAGTTGCAACCGGAGTTGCAATCGCCGCAACCGACGCAGCGCTGCTGCTCGACGCCCGCCGCGTTCGGGCCGTCCTTGAACGTGACCGTGATCGGCGGACGGCTGAAGCGGTCGGCCATGCCGAGCGCCTGCGCCGATTTTTCGAGCGCCTGCAGCTTCGGCAGCGGCGGGAAGTCGTCGGGCACCGGCGACGGTGACAGCATTTTCCAGGCGAGCGCATAGCCGTCGTCGCGTCCGGCTTGGTCGGCGCGCAGCGCGGCCGGCCAGCGCGGGTCGTCCCACAGGCGCGGATCGGCCTCGAGCGCGACGTTCGCATTGATCAGCGACGTCCCGCCGAGCCCACAGCCCACCACCGCGTTGACGTCTTCGTTCACGTGCACTTCGATCAGCGCGAGCGGCGAACCGATCTGCGCCTCGGCCGTGTTGTACTGGATCTGCTCGGCGCCCTGCACGGGCGTGCGCGGATACTCGCCGGCCATGAATTCGCGGCCGCGCTCGAGCACGCACACGCGACGGCCCGCGCGCGCCATGCGGCTCGCGGCGATCGCGCCGCCGTAGCCCGAGCCGATCACGACCACCTCGTAATGCCGTTGCAGCGCCGTCGGCGCGCTCGATAAGCGGTTCATCAGGACCACCTCGTCTGTAATCGGATGCGGGAACGGAAGCTCGACTTCGGAACAAAGACGGCGTGCTGCGGGAGCTTTTTTATCGTAGGCGGAATATCGGCGCAAAAAAAAGCGCGCCGTGGAGGGCGCGCCGAAGTCGTAGCGTGCGAGGTTCAGGGCGGCACGACCGGCCGGCCGTTGCCGGGTGTACCCGGCCGTACGGGCATGCGCACTTATCGCGCTTCTTATGTGGCCTGTTGGTTATCCGAACTATTACGCGGCCACTTCATTGAATTCGCTATCGCTCGATTCCGCCGCGAGCAGATTCAGCGCAACCAGAATCGCCGCGCGATTGTCGACGTCGATCTCGATGCCGAGCGCGTCGGTGAGCCAGCGGCCGAGCTTGGTGTTGGAAAATTCCTCGGCGCCGGCCGTCTTTTTCATGGTGACGCCGAGTTTGACGGCGCGATAGTGATAAGAGGGCACCCGATGCCGAGCCGCGACCGCCGAAAGCCCGCCTTTGCCTTCGGAGCACCAGCCGAGGCTGCCGGCCAGCACGATCCGCTCGGGTTCGTCGAGCCCTTCGATGAACTCGCGCGCCGCGCGCCGCACGCGCTGTTCGTCGAGGCCGTATTGCAGCAGCACGCTTTCCACCGGGTCTTCGAGCGCGTGCGCGTGCAGATCGATTTCCTGCGCGACGCCCTCGGTCTCCATCGACACATTGCGCTGATGGCACGCGCTGCGCAGGCAGTCGATCAGATAGCGGCGGAAATACGCGCATACCGCGTAGCTGTTGGACGGTGCGCTGTCGGCGCGCGCGTTAGTTTCGGTGTGGCCGGGCGCGAGGCGCAACACCTTCGCGTAGATGAACTGAGCGACCAGTTCTTCCTTGTCCTCGCCGAGCGCCTGCAATTCGAGCGGGTGGTAGGTCCGCAACGCGCGCTTGACCAGGTCGACCATCGACACCATTTCGTCCGCTGAGAGCCGGGTGCGCCTGCGCCACAGATCGGGGAGGATCGCGTCGTCGAGTTGGCGGGCGAACTCGTAGCTCGGGACTGCGCCCATGGAAAACCTCCGTCGGTTGGCAGGGAGCGCGGCGAGCCGCGGCGCGTGGGCCGCGAGTCGAGGGAAGGTGGCTGAAATGCCGCGCTGAAACGTGAATGCAGTATGGTTCGCGGCAAGGCCGTCGCCTATATGGATTAAGTGTTAGCCGATGGGTAAACCGCCGGGTAAACCAGCCTGATTTTTAAGCGCGCGCAGAAAACCCTTGGACATCAGGCGCTTACGGCGATAGCTAGTCAGGCGAAGAACCTGAATTTCTCAGTAAATAGCGCTGGAACTGCTGCGCGCCATCGAGCCGCATCTCGACGCGGTTGTGTGTTACGCGAGCACGATGAACGAATACGAGCCAAACCGGATCGTGTACAGAATCCGGGGATTGCTTGCCATGCAACCGGAAACCTGTTCTCACGGCGAGGATTGGGATGACTGCCCTGACTGCCGTCACTGACAACTTAATTGTGATTTTTTGTTAAGTCGAACCGGTCTTGTAGACAAGTAACTTGTTGTAGGGTATTCGCATGAATGTTCGTTGTACGACTCAAATAACAAAAGGAAAGGCTGGCGAGCATGGCTAGACAGGGATGTGAAAACCCGAGATGTCCGATCTGTTACCCCAACTGGAAGGAGGAAGAGGCCGCCGCAAAAAAGCGAGCGGAAGATGACAAGCAGGACTGTATCGACTGCTGGCGCTTCTATCAGAAGCAGGCCGAAGCCATCGTTGCCGTAGACGATCCGATTGCACGCAACCGCCGTATCAACGCCGCCTATGCACAGTCGTGGCTTGATGATCATCGCTTCCAGTGGGCCGGGCTTGCTGCGTTCGCGTCGAAGCAGGTAGGTTGCGGGTTGTTGAACGCTGCCGAGTTGATTCACAAGTCCAATCAGCAGCGCAACGCCTATCAACAATGGGAACGGCAAAGCTCGCCTCTGGAAAGGCTGTCGCCATATGGATCGCCGCGCATGCCTGTGCCGGATCAGGCAACCGGCGAAGGCGCGACCAAGGTGTATCAGATGCTCGCCAAGGGCAATACGGCCTTGTTCCTCGACATCTGGCCGCTGCACATGTTCTATAAACGATTTGGGCTCCAGCGGTTCAAGCGGTGTCTCAAGGAGCGCGCGGCGCTGCGTGGCTCGGTCGTATGGCCGATTGCGGATAAAGTGCCTTTCGGCGAGCCGCAACTTGAAACCGTTCAGGGCTTTGAGGCAATTGATGCCGGTAACATCACGAAAGGTGTTGAACGGCTGGCATGGCATGAACAGGTCAATATCTTGCAGCCGGCTATGTACAACGATCCGATGTTTGCGATGCTGATGCGGGCTAATCAGTTCGCATGGGCGTTAAACATTCCGACTAGCTCGGCACGCGAGATTCAGTTGACGCTTGCGAACCAGTGCACTGTAACGGGAGCGAACGCCCAAATTGAAATTTTCAGTAAGCAGCCGCTCGCCAACCTTGCCGATCCTGGTCAGCGGATGGCGTTCGTAATGCGCGCAGCCCAGCGGTTTGACGACCTATTGCGCAACCCGACAGAGAAGCACATGGTCGAGAATTCCATCTTTCTAGCTGCGCATCCGAGATAGCTATGTCGCGTAAAAAAATCAGACGGCTCGTGTATCTGGGGTGCTTGGTGATTGGCTGCACTATCGTAGGGGGTATCTACGCGGTGACTAGACCTGCTGATGAAGTTCTACTGACGATCGGGGAGCCTTACGAACAGGTGCGCCAGCAATCGCGCTCGACCCTGCCGGCCGCCGAGCCGGCCGCGAATTGGGGCGGCGTAATCAACCGTCCGGCTAGGCTGCGTTTTACCGATCCTCAGTACGGGTTCTCGACCCCTGTTGCAAAGTTCATGGCTGTGAGCTACGACGAGCACGGTAAGGTCGATTCCGTTCGGATGTCACCACAGGTCACGATCTTGCCGCTCGACGAGACGATGGCGATTGTCTTGGACTTGCAGGAGCAGCTTCGTCGAGGCGGCTGGCGGCAGATTCTGGTTGAAGACTCCCCGCCCCTTGAGGACACGCCGACTGTGCGAGCTAAGATACGCGGATGCGCGGCCCCTACTGGCTATTGGCAGGCGGGCGACAAATATCAGCTTGGCCTGAACGTCCGTTGTTTCCGGACAGATTCTCATCCGGACTTAGAGCGTTACCTGATTACCTTGGATGTCGCTTCGCCTTGGCTGGAAGCCAATCGGTAACCAGAAATCACAGGGTGTGATCGAGTAGCAGCGTTTCGACGTCGAAGCTATCAACAGGCGTTGACAGTAGTGTGCCGAGGTAGTGCCCCAGGCGTTGCCAGGCATCGCACATTTCGTTGGCGTAGCCGTACTGCTGGTAGACGCGCACCAGTTTCGGATTGACCTCCTGTCGATCCCGCTGTGGCGCGACGTGGTTTAGACACCGCTCGATCACGACAGGGGAGATGCCGAGCGATTGCATGAAAGTTGCGCCGGTGCGTCGCAGATCGTGAGGTGTCCAGCCACCCCCGGAGAGTACGAGCGAATCCCACAGTGGAGATGGTTTGCGATCCATGTTCCGCTTGCGCGTCGATAGATCCATATTGCAGCCTCAGTGTCCTCGCCCAGCGGAGTGTGCCGCACGCGACCCCACGTTTCCCGGTCGGGAGTCTCACGGGTTGCCGCGACCTTCAAATTGAGGTCACGCACTTCGTCTTCGGAGAGGGTCCGTGTCCGCAAGGAGACGTACCCCTTGCCGAACAGGCGGTCCAGATCGATCAGTTCGGTAGGCAGCACATCGATGAGGTCACGCCACGGCTTGCCGCGCTTGCCCCATTTGAACATGTGGTGCAGCTCGCCAAAGTGAGCGAGTGCGGTCGGCTTACGACCCGATGAGATGATCGCTTGCAGCACTTCAAGGAGGATCGAATCACTTACGTCGTGTACACGTTTCTCCCCGAGTGACGGCAGGATGTTTTTCTCGAACGTGAGCTTGAGCCGCTTCTTGCATTTCCGGTTGACCCCGTGTTCCAGCCATGCGTCGCAGAGCTGGCGGAAGGTGGACCTCGTAATCTGTTCCTGTTCGACGCGGGCCGTATGCTCTGCAAGCAGCCGTTTTTCCAATGCCCGCTCGAGCGTGATCTGCTGGCGTACTGCTTGTTTTTGGCCGTTGGGATCAGCGCCAAGTGAGACACGAACCTTGATGGCTTGATGTTTTTCGCGAATGGCGTTCAATGTGTCACGGGGCCAGGCACCCAGCGCCACTTCCTTCTGTTGCCCGTCGAACCGATAGCGATAGCGGAAGTGCACACTAATCGCGCCGGTTGCGGACACGTGAACCTTTCCTGCGACTCCATTGCCATCCCGGAGGACGCGTCCTTGGTCTATCGGCGTGAGTACGGCCAGTAGATTTTTCGGTCAATTCCCCCACAGCATTCCCCCACAGCGAACCGTTATGTCGGGGCAGTGTATAGAAGGCAGGAGTAAAACGGTAAACATGTTATTTGTTTTTAATCAACAGCTTAGTGTCTTTAAAATTGGTGCGACGCGACATAAAAACTCGCGATGGTAAACTGCCGGGTAAACCTTCCGGTGGATTGCTGACGATTCGTCTGAAGAGCGCGCATTCGCCGTAGAATAGACCGCGCGGGCGGCGCATTCGGTCGCCCGATTCAACCCGCGGTTGCCACGAAGTGCCAGAGCGCCGCCGCTTCGTCAGTGTTTCGTCTCAACGAAGTTGCCATGCCCGCGCGATAAAGCTGCGTGGGATCGGCGTAAGCGCTAAAGCGCTCACGCCGATCGACAGAGGAGACCGCCCCATGCGGGCCGACCCGATCCAGCGTGCCATCGACGAAGACCTCGTGCGCGTGCTCTACGCGCAGGATCCGATCGCGTTCTTTTCGCACTGGTTTTCGATCGCGGTGCTGGTGGCGATCTACTGGCCGCATGTGCCGGCCCCGCCGCTGTTTATCGCGTGCTTCGTTTTTTATGCGCTCGCCAATTGCGCGGGCCTGGCGCTGTGGATTTGCAATCGCCGTTATCCGCAGCTCGTCTCGCCGCGCGACTGGATCTATCTGCACGCGCTGCGCGGCGTGCTCCTCTATAGCGGGCCGGGCTTCGCGGTGTGGTTCGCGTTCCAGAGTCCGCAAACCGATCTGCCGTTATTGCATACCGTACTGCTGGTGACGCTCGCGGCCGGCGTGTTCATGTCGAATGGGTTCGATCTCCTCAATTTTTCGACCTCGATTCCGTTTCTGCTGCTGCCGTCGATCGTGCTGCATTTCGGCTCGCATACGTTCGATCGCACGATTCTCGCGATCGTGCTCGCGTTCTTCTTCTGCGCGATCAACGTCTACGCGATGAGCTATCGCAAGCTGTTTCGCCAGGTCGTGCAGGCGCGTGTCGATCAGCAATACCTCGCGGAATCGCTGGCCGCGCAAAAGCGCGTCGCCGAAGAAGCGAGTCTCGCGAAGACGCGCTTTTTCGCGGCGGCAAGCCACGATCTGCGTCAGCCGCTGCATGCAATCGGCCTGCTTGCGGCATCTCTGAACGATCCGGCGGCGACGCCCGCGCAGCACGCGAAGACGGCCGGGCACATCGTCTATAACGTCGAGGCGCTCAATCAGCTGTTCAACCAGGTGCTCGATCTCGCGCGGCTCGAAAGCGGCGTGACCCAGGTGATCCGGTTGCACTTCCGGCTCTCCGAGCTGTTCGACCGGGTCGGTAGCCAGTATCGTCCGCAGGCCGCGGCGAAGGGGCTCGCGCTGCGCATCGCGCCTACGACGATGGTCGTCTACGACGATCCGGTGCTGCTCGAACGCGTGTTGAGCAATCTGCTGTCGAACGCGGTGCGTTATACGGAGCAAGGCGCGATCTGGCTCGGCTTCCGGCGCGCGGGGCGACAGAAGGGCGGCTATATCGAGGTGCGCGATTCGGGCGTCGGCATGGCGCCGCAAGAGCACGAGCGCATTTTCGAGGAGTTTTACCAGGTCGAGAATCCGCAGCGCGACGCGCGTCAGGGGCATGGGCTCGGGCTGCCGACCGTCAGGCGGCTCGTCGGCCTGCTCGGCGGCGAGTTGCAGCTGCGCTCGGCGCCGGGGCGCGGCTCGGTGTTCCGCTTTGCGGTGCAGGCGGGTGACGCGAGCGGCATCGTCGCGAGTCTGAACGATTCGGTCGCGGGCGGCCCGGCCGCGCAGGGGCGGCGCGTGCTGTGCATCGACGACGAGCCGTCGATACTCGAAGGCCTCGCGAGTCTGCTCGAGCGCTGGGGCTGCGACGTGCGCGGCGCGCGCGACGAAGCCGGCGCGCTCGCCGCGCTCGCGGACGGCTTCGTGCCCGACGCGGTGCTGTGCGACTACCAGCTCGCCAATCACCGCACCGGCGCGCAGGCGCTGAGCGCGATACGGGGCGTGCTTGCGCGGGAGGGGCACGGCAATGTGGTGACGCTGCTGATCACCGGCGATATGGCGTCGGCGGAGCTGACGGCGCTCGCGTTGCAGGGGATTCCGGTGCTGCACAAGCCGGTGACGCCGGCGCGCTTGCGGCGCACGCTGGAAATGCTGTGGCAGCAGGCGGAGCTCGATCAGGGGCGGCCGGCGGGTGCAGTGGTGTTGGGGGGCGGAGCGCCGGACGACCCACCGCCGTCGCCCGCCGCGGCCGGCTCGCCGCAAGCCGAAGCGGGCTCAGGCGCGCAAAGCGAAACGCAGCCTTAGAGGCTGGAAACCAAGACGGGTTGGGCTTGCGGCGCAGCACAAAGCGCTACAACGTCTTCCCGGCCTCCAGCCATCCATTGATTACGGCGATCGCCGTCGACCGGTTATGCACACCAAGCGCCCGAAAGATCACCGACAGATGCACCTTCACCGTGCCTTCGGCGACGCCGAGATCGCGCGCGATCATCTTGTTGGTCCAGCCGCGATGCACGAGCCGCATGATGTCCTGCTGACGTGGTGACAGGTTCTCCAGCAGATGCTGCTGATGCGGCTGCAGCGACGGTACCTGCGTGACCGGTTCGAGCTGCGGGACGGTGCCGGGGCCCGGCCCGCGGACGGCTTGCGCGGCGGCGCCCGGGGCCGGCACACGTGCCGATCCATCCGCATCGGTGCCCGCCCGCGTCTCGCGCGAGCCGAGCAGACTCAGCGCCTCCATCGGCACATAGGCACCGCCGGATAGCACCAGTTCGATCGCCTTCAGCATCACGCTGGCGGGCTGGCGCTTGGGGACGAAGCCGAGCGCCCCGGCCGCGAGCACCGCGCGCATCTCGTCGGGCGATTCCTCGGCGGACAGCACCACGACCGGCAGCGCCGGATTCGCCTTCAGCAGCGTTTCGAGCGATGTCGCGCCGCTCATGCCCGGCATATGCAGATCGACGATCGCCAGATCGTGATTCGCGTCGGGGCGCGCGGCGGTCGCAAGGGTTTCCCAGCTGTCGGCTTCGTCGAACTGGGCGTCGGGATCGAAGCCGCGCAGCATGCCTTTGACGCCTTGCCGGATCAGTTCATGGTCGTCGGCTACAAGAAACTTCATGATGTCTCCGCGAGTCGAGCCTGTCCGTTGAGGGCTGCCGCCGTTGCGCATGCCGCAGTTGCAGGCTGCGCAGCTGCGACGCGCGTGGCCGGCTGCCGGCATCGTTCGCTGCGCTTCGTGATGTTAAGGCAGGTCTCCCGCGCATAGGTTCCGGCTTGCTACGTAGACGAGCCGCGCGCCCCGTTTTTGAAGCGCTGACGCGCACGATCCGGAAGGTTATGCCCGCCGGATCGACATGGGTTCGCGCGCCGCTATCTGACCGCGAACAGCGTCGCACTCATCAGAAGCTTGAAGGCGAAGCCGAGCGACATCGCTGCGGTCACGCCGAAACACCATAGCGCGATGAACCAGAGCCAGCCCGGCAGTTTGCGGCTGGGCGTTGCGGCAGTGGCGGTGGGAGCCGACGCACTGGCACCCCGCGTTTCAGTGATAGTGATGTTGGTCGCCATGACGCACCTTGCCTCGAAAGACCCAGTAACCCATCGTCGTATAGGCGACGATGATCGGCAGGATCACCGCCGCGCCGGCCAGCGTGAACGTCTGGCTCGAGCGTGGCGCGGCGGCTTCCCATAGCGTGATGCTCGACGGAATCGCATACGGCCACAGACTCACGAGCAGCCCGAGATAGCCGAGCAGCACGATCGCCAGCGCGAGCACGAACGGCGTGTTGTGATGGCGCGCGCGCACCGCGCGATGCATGAAGAACGCGCAGATCGCGACGAGGAACGGCACCGGCAGCAGACGGTAGAAGATCCCGTCATGGAACCAGCGTTGCGCGATGCCCGCGTCCATCAGCGGCGTCCATAGGCTCACGAGCGCGACGAAGCCGAGCAGCACCAGCGTCAGCGGCCAGACCACGCGATGCAGCCGTCGCTGCAGATCGCCCTCGGTCTTCGCGACGAGCCAGCAGCAGCCGAGCAGCGCGTAGGTCGCGACGAGTCCGAGGCCCGTCAGCAGGCTGAACGGCGTGAGCCAGCCGAACGCGTCGCCGGCATAGGCGCCATCGGCGACCGGAATGCCTTGCAGGAACGCGCCGAGCACGATGCCCTGGAAGAACGCCGCGCCCGCCGAGCCGCCGATGAACGCGAGATCCCACAGATGCTTCGTGCGCCGCGACTTCGCGCGGATCTCGAACGACACGCCGCGAAAGATCAGGCACACGAGCATGAACACGAGCGGCAGATAGAGCGCCGACAGCACGGTCGAGTAGACGACAGGAAACACCGCGAACAGCGCGGCGCCGCCGAGCACGAGCCAGGTTTCGTTGCCGTCCCACACTGGCGCGACCGTGTTCATCATCAGGTCGCGTTCCTTTTCGTCGGGGAAGAACGGAAAGACGATGCCGATGCCGAGGTCGAAGCCGTCCAGCACCACGTACATGAAAAGGCCAAGCGCGATGATCGCGGCCCATACGACGGTTACGTCCATTTTTTCTTTCTCTCGAAGCGTAGGTTAGACGGCGTCGATCATCCGATCGGCGGCGGACAGCGGGCGGCGCGCGGTCTGCGCGGGCGTCGGCTGCGGCAGGCCGTGGGACATGTCGTGCGACTCGCCGCCAGGCAGCGCGGGACCGGAGCGCATCAGCTTCAGCATGTAGTAGATGCCGGTGCCGAACACGAGGAAGTAGACGGCCACGAACGTCATCAACGACAGACCGACCTGCTGCGTGGTCAGCGGCGACACCGCCTGCGACGTGCGCATCACGCCGTACACGACCCACGGTTGACGGCCCGCTTCGGTGGTGACCCAGCCGGCCAGCAGCGTGATGAAGCCGCTCGGTCCCATCGCGACGCACAGCCGCTGGAACCACTTCGCTTCGAACAGGCGCCCGCGCCGGCGCAGCACCCAGGCCGCGATCGACATCGCGATCATCTGCACGCCGAGGCCGGCCATGATGCGGAAGCTCCAGAACACGACGGTCGAATCCGGCCGGTCCTGAGGCGGAAATTCCTTCAGACCGCGGATTTCGCCGTCCCAGCTATGCGTGAGGATCAGGCTGCCGAGGTGCGGCACCGACACCGCGTAGCGCGTGGTCTCCGCCTTCATGTCGGGGATGCCGAACAGGTTCAGCGCGGTACCGCCTTTTTCGGTATCCCACAAGCCTTCGATCGCCGCGATCTTCGCCGGCTGATACTTGCGCGTATTGAGGCCGTGCTGATCGCCGACGAATGCCTGGATCGGCGTGAGGATCAACAGCAGCCACAGCGCCATCGAGAACATCTTCTTGACGGCGGGATCGCGCCGGCCGCGCAGCAGATGCCACGCGCCGACCGCCGCGACCACCAGCCCCGCGACGATGAACGCCGCGAGCGCCATATGCGCGAGCCGGTAGGGGAACGACGGATTGAAGATGATCTTGAACCAGTCGAGCGGCACGACATGACCGTCGACGACTTCGAAGCCCTGCGGCGTCTGCATCCAGCTATTGGACGCGAGAATCCAGAAGGTCGAGATCAGCGTGCCGATCGCGACCATCAGCGTTGCGCCGAAGTGCGCGCGCGGACTCACGCGCTGCCAGCCGAACAGCATGATGCCGAGGAAGCCCGCTTCGAGAAAGAATGCGGTCATCACCTCGTACATCAGCAGCGGACCGGTGATCGGTCCGGCGAAACTCGAGAAGCCCGACCAGTTGGTGCCGAACTGATAGCTCATCACGACACCGGAGACGACGCCCATGCCGAAGGCCACCGCGAAGATCTTCGACCAGAACAGACAAAGATCTTTGTAGTAGGCCTTGCCGGTTTTCAGCCAACGCCATTCGAGAACGGCGATGAAACTGGCGAGACCGATGCTGAGCGCGGGGAAAACGATGTGAAAAGAAACGGTGAACGCGAATTGAATGCGCGCGAGATCGAATGCCGATAGTGCGGAGTTCATGATCCTGTTGTGCGTGATGGCCCGCGTGAGCGGACTTACGCGCGTCGACCGATGTCGGTGCGCACTGCGCTGGGCAGATGGCGCAAGAGTAGGGGATCGAAACAAAAAGTGTTGCGATGCGATGTGCGTCAAAAAACCGCCTTGTTTTATGCGAAATACGCTTATCGATGAGGCAAGCCGTTGTTGAATATCAAGTTTCTTTTGGCGGCTGATACGTGGCCGTGTGTGCCTCGGCGCGTGAGCTGCGTCAATCGACCGCGCTGCAGCAATGCGTTTCGCGCAGCCTTGCGCGGCAAGGTCGCGGGCGGTGTCTGTCGCCAGCCGACAATCGATCCATCCAAACCGACTTCGTCGGTGGGCGTGCTGGTCAGGCGATTTTTTTACTTCTACGATGCACGCTGCCGCGTGGCCGTTTCAGCTTTTTCTCTTCAGTATTCGTTGCGCATTATCCGTTCGCCATTCGTTTGGTGTTGATGTTATTTCGCGGCGGAATTTCTCAATAGGTCATGACTCATTGCCGCATTCGCACGGCGTTCTGTCATGCGTCGCGCGCATACTTCGTGAGCAGCTTGCGCTTCATCCACCTGCCGGCGACGGCAGACTTCATCGACAAGGAGTCAGCAGATGAGCACGATCAGGACGAAAGACGGTACCTCGATTTTCTACAAGGACTGGGGCCATGGCCGCCCGGTCGTTTTTTCGCATGGCTGGCCGCTGACCGCCGATGCGTGGGATGCGCAGATGCTGTTTCTCGGCAGCAAGGGCTTTCGCGTGATCGCGCACGACCGGCGCGGTCACGGCCGCTCGGAGCAGCCGTGGGACGGCAACGAGATGGACACCTACGCCGACGATCTCGCCGCGCTGATCGAACATCTCGATCTGCAGGACGCGACGCTGGTCGGCCATTCGACAGGCGGTGGCGAAGTTGCGCATTGCATCGGCCGGCATGGCACGGGGCGCGTCGCGAAGGCTGTGCTGATCGGCGCAGTGCCGCCGCTGATGCTGAAGACCGCCGATAATCCGCTCGGCCTGCCGATCGACGTGTTCGACGGCATCCGCAAGGGCGTCGCGGACGATCGCTCGCAGTTCTTCAAGGATCTGGCCGTGCCGTTCTACGGCTACAACCGGGAGGGCGCGAAGGTGTCGCAGGGCGTGATCGATTCATTCTGGCGCCAGGGCATGGCCGGTTCGATCAAGGGGCTATATGACTGCATCGAGCAGTTCTCCGAAGTCGACTACACCGAAGATCTGAAGAAGATCGACGTGCCGACCCTGGTGCTGCACGGCGACGACGACCAGATCGTGCCGATCGACGCAGCCGGCCGACGCACCGCGGAGATCGTCCAGAACGCAACGCTGAAGGTTTATCCGGGCGGCCAGCACGGCATGTGCACGGTGGAGGCCGACAAGGTCAATGCCGATCTGCTCGAATTCATCGGCGCCTGAGCGAACGTAACGAAGTGATCCGTTGAGGGCGCGGGCGGCATACGGACGCCGCTCGCGTCGGACGCCACGCGCCCGCTGGCGTCGGGTAAATCCACTCCTGGAACAAAAATCCACTTCAAGTTATACGATGTCGCACGAACGCGATGTTCCTATGCCTTTGTTTTTTAAAGAGGTAGGAAACTGCCACACAGTCATTTAAGGGTAAATGCGGAGTTGAAATCTGCTTGTCCATCGTCGATAGTACGTTATCGTACAACTTGAGTGTGTTATGCGACGCGCGCAGCGCGATTTCGCTGGCCGCTCAGATCCTCTGTCTGTTCTCTGAAGACCTCGCGCGCGGCGCAGTAAAAGGAACCCCTATGAAGAAGATTGCCCTGAGTGGCGCCGGCGGCCAGCTCGGCTCCGTGGTACGTGCTGAATTCGTCGCGCGTGGCGTGCCGTTGCGCTCGGCCGCGGGCTCCAAAGTACTGACGCCGCTCGTCGACGGCGAAGACGTGATGAACGGCGACCTGCGCGATCCGGCGGTGGTCGACCGTCTGCTGAACGGCGTGGACGTGCTGATCCATTTCGCCGGCACGAGCGTCGAGCGTCCGCTGCCCGAGATTATCGAGAACAACCTGCGCGGCCTCGTCGAAGTCTACGAAGGCGCGCGCCGCAACGGCGTGAAGCGCATCGTGTTCGCGAGCTCGAACCACGCGATCGGCATGTACCCGGTCACCGAGCATCTGAGCCTCGACTGCGAACTGCGCCCGGACGGCTTCTACGGCCTGTCGAAGGTGTGGGGCGAAGCGCTCGCGCGCATGTACTGGGACAAGCACGGCATCGAAAGCGTGTGCGTGCGGATCGGCAGCTGCCTCGAGCGTCCGACCGAGCAGCGCCATCTGAGCACCTGGTTCGGCCACAAGGACCTGATGCATTTCCTCGAGCGCTGCATCGAAGCGGAAGACGTCGGCTTCCTGACCATCTGGGGCGTGTCGGCCAATACGCGCAGCTGGTGGGACAACAGCGGCGCCGCGCGCCTTGGCTACGAGCCGAAGCAGAACGCCGAGGACTACGCGCAAGACATCCTGTCGCGCCCGAATCCGCTCGATGAGCTATGCCAGCGCTACCAGGGCGGTAGCTTCGTCGGCATCGACTATTCGCGCAAGGCTTGAGTCCCGTTCGGCTTGACGGGCAATGCAACACGAGGAGTAGCAGCAATGAAGATCAAGGGTATTCGCTGGTGGATGGTCGCGCTGGTCGCGGCCGGCCTGATCATCAATTACCTGGCGCGTAACACGTTGTCGGTTGCGGCTCCGACGATGATGAAGGAGCTGAACATCACGACCGAGCAGTATTCGCACGTGGTCGTGGCGTGGCAGCTCTGCTATGCGTTCATGCAGCCGGTCGCCGGTTTCGTGCTCGACACGATCGGCACCAAGGTCGGCTTCGCGGTGTTCGCGCTGGCGTGGTCGGTGGCGTGCGCGGCGGCGGCATGGGCGACGGGCTGGCGCAGCCTCGCAGTGTTCCGCGGGATCCTGGGTCTCGCCGAATCGGCCGGGATTCCGGCTGGCGTGAAGGCAACCAGCGAGTGGTTCCCGGCGAAAGAGCGGTCGGTTGCGATCGGCTGGTTCAACATTGGCTCGTCGATTGGCGCGGTGCTTGCGCCGCCGCTCGTCGTGTGGGCACTGTTTCACGGCCGCTGGCAACTCGCGTTCGTGATCGTCGGCGCGGCGGGTATCGTATGGAGCGTGCTGTGGATGATCATCTACAAGCATCCGCGCAACCAGAAGCTGCTGGGCAACGCGGAGCGCGACTACATTCTGAGCGGCCAGGAAGCGAAGCATCACGATGACATCAACGCGCCGAAGCGCAACTGGCGCGCGATGCTGGCGAGCCGCGATTTCTGGGCGATCGGTATTCCGCGAATTCTGTCCGAGCCGGCCTGGCAAACGTTCAACGCGTGGATTCCGTTGTACATGATGACCGAGCGTCACATGAACCTGAAGGAAATCGCGATGTTCGCGTGGATGCCGTTCCTCGCCGCCGACATCGGCTGCGTGCTCGGCGGTTATCTGAGCCCGCTGTTCCACAAGTACGCGAAGGTGTCGCTGTTCACGTCGCGCAAGATGGTGTTCGTGGTCGGTGCGTTGTTGATGATCGGGCCGGCGTGCGTCGGTCTCGTCGAGAGCCCGTACATGGCGGTGGCGCTGCTGTGCGTCGGCGGCTTCGCGCACCAGACGTTGTCGGGCGCGCTGTACGCGATCACCTCGGACATGTTCGGCAGGCACGAGGTCGCGACCGCGACGGGCATGGGCGGCATGGCTGGATATCTGGGCGCCGCGGCGTTCACCGCGCTGTTCGGTGTGCTCGTCACGCAGATCGGCTATAGCCCGCTGTTCGTCGTGCTGGCGGTGTTCGATCTGATTGCCGCGGTCGTGGTCTGCCTGATGGCCAGGAGTTCGGAAAAGATGCCGGAGCCGAAGTGGGCGTCGGCCGGTGCGGTGACGGCGAAGTAAGGCGAAGTGCGGTCGGCTTTAGTGGGCCGATGTGGTGAAAGAAGCGGCGCCCATGAGTGGGCGCCGTTTTTTTATTTGCGGGTTTGAGGCGGTCGACTGGATGCTGGTGTTGTGGCGCGAGCATCGCGACAAACTACTCGCTGAGAAGCCTCTTTAATTCGTCAAGAAATGAAGCCGTCGTGTAGCCCATAATTCCGGACCAAAATCCTGCCCATTGTTGTAGTTGCTTGCATTCGAAACGGGTCGTGTTTGCAATCGGCGTGTTCTCCTGGCAGGCTCGGATCGACGGCCCTTCTTGTCCGCTCTTTGACCCAGTTAGCTCGCGGAGACTGAGATCAGCGTTGCTTTGACCTTTTCCCAATCCCTGGCAACGGGCTCCATCGTCCATTGTCGCCATCTGCGCCGCAAGATGACCGGCAGGCGCGGGCGGTTGGATTGTTTCTCAAGGTGACTCAGGACGATGTCCCGCACCGCCTCAGGGCTCCACCCGCTCCATTCGCCGGCCACGAGGAAATTTGGCAGGAACGCCGGCGCCACCTCGTCGCGCAGGATGTCTTCCAACTCCTGCAGCCCAAAACCTGAACACCGCAGTCTTTCCGCGACGTACCGGCAGGCAATCTCATCGAATTCCGCATCAAGGAAGAGTTCGGAGAGCGCCACCCACACCGGAAGGCGGCGTTCGACTTCATCGGGCTTCAACATGGGCGTCTGCAGTGAACGTTCTTGAGCATCGCATTGCTAATGTGCTTGAGTGACTGCCAGCTTATCGGCGCATCGTCGTCTGATAGACAGTACCGAATACGATGTCACTGCCGAAGGCGAAAAGTATGCCCCCGATGAGCGCCACCGCGCCCACGCAGACAGGTGCCGTTGCTGTACACACGCCGGTGGCAACCGCACCGGTACTGACGGCCCATCCACCCCATGCACCGGCTGCTGCTATTGTGCCTTGGCGGGCGATCTCGCGCGGCTTGTTCTCTGCCTTGTAGACTTCATAGACCCCGACGGCGACGGACACCAGAAGGAGGCGGCGACCCACCGTGCCAAGCTTTCGGGCGAGCGTACTGGCCGAAGTCCGGTCGGTGCCGGCACTTTGGACGATGCGCAGCCAGACAGCAGATTGCTCGGTCTCGGATAAGGCTGAAACCGGACGTTTGAAGAGTGCCTGCGCGTTCTTTTCGGCCAAACTGGCCAGCGAGGGGCTGGTCCTCTTGAGGTTCGTCACATATGCCCTGATCGTCGGACTCGTGCGCATACGAGTCAATTCGAGGATTTGCTGACGCATGGCATGAGCTTGTTCTGCCGCTTCGGCAACACTGAGGCCCCCGCTTCTGACCCGCTGCTGGAAATTGCCACTCATGGCTTGAATATCACGCAGGTATTGCGCTCGAACACGTTCGTCTCTGATGCATGTGGCGGCAAATTGGCTGGCGGTTCCCTGTAGCGCCGCCAGGGCTTCGTCAAGGGGCTGTGGTTGTGTTGAAATCATCGTTGTCTCCCACAAGAACCCCGCCAAAATAACGTCGACCACAGGGACAGGAAATGGGCGATGGATGATTCTTGTGTCCAATTGATCCGATGAACTGCGAGTTTTTGACTGCATATCGCTCGTGGTCATGCGCTAGCCACTGGCTAACGCACGGCAGCAGACGGCAATCCGAGGAGACACGGGGCCGGGAGTCCATCGCTAAACACGATAAAGGGGTCGCGTTAGGCGGCGAAAGGCTCTACGGCCCGGAAGAGGGAGAAGGGGGAGAAGGCATCACGCGCAAACTACGTACGATGCCCAAGAATGCAAAGTGCAATCGAGCCGGCCATCAGTCACTTGAAGAC
Organism: Paraburkholderia sp. MM5477-R1; assembly: GCF_050436385.1. Classification (NCBI taxonomy): domain Bacteria; kingdom Pseudomonadati; phylum Pseudomonadota; class Betaproteobacteria; order Burkholderiales; family Burkholderiaceae; genus Paraburkholderia; species Paraburkholderia sp. MM5477-R1. The sequence continues at coordinate 167,427 of NZ_JBNDMC010000008.1, read as the reverse complement.
CGACGGACAACCCGATCGCAACTATTTCGAACCTACGTCAAATCACGCGCTCTTCTGACCGATCTCGTGATTCGCGAGCACTTCGAGCGCGCGCACCATCGCCGAGTGGTCCCACGCCTTGCCGCCGTGCGCGACGCACGCGTTGAACAGCGCCTGGCAGGTGGCGGTGTTCGGCAGCGACACGCCGAGCGCCTGCGCGGTCGACAGCGCGAGGTTCAGGTCCTTCTGGTGCAGTTCGATGCGGAAGCCCGGATCGAACGTGCGCCTGGTCATGCGCTCGCCGTGCACTTCGAGAATGCGCGACGATGCGAAGCCGCCCATCAGCGCCTCACGCACGCGCGCCGCATCGACACCCGCCTTCGACGCGAGCAGCAGCGCTTCGCCGACCGCCTCGATGGTCGCCGCGACGATCACCTGGTTGGCGACCTTGCACACCTGGCCCGCGCCGACCGCGCCGATCAGCGTGACGTTCTTGCCCATCATGTCGAACAGGGGCTTCACGCTGTCGAACGTGGCCTGTTCGCCCCCGACCATGATGGTCAGCGAGCCGGCCTTCGCGCCGACTTCGCCACCGGACACCGGCGCGTCGAGATAATCGGCACCGGATTCGCGCACGCGCGCCGCGAAATCGCGGGTCGCCATCGGCGAGATCGAGCTCATGTCGACGACCGTCTGGCCGGCGCGCAGCGCGCTCGCGAGGCCGTTCTCGCCGAACAGCACGCGTTCGACGTCCGGCGTGTCAGGCACCATGATGAAGATCACGTCCGCGTTGGCGGCGACCGCGGCGGGGTTCTCACATGCGACGGCGCCGGCCTGCGTGAGCTCGGCGGGCACGCCGCTACGCGTAAAGGCGGCGAGCGACACGCCGTTTTTCAGAAGGTTGGCGGCCATGGGCTTGCCCATGATGCCGAGTCCGATAAAGCCTGCTGTTTGCATGGAATGCTCCGAAGATGTCGTGGCGGCCGCGTTCAAGCCTCGCCCGCCGGTTTCTGCATGAAGTGTTTCTGTGCCGCCTGCGCGGCGCCCTTGAGCAACCCGAGATCCGCGCAGACCGCGACGACGCGCGCGCCCATCGACAGATATCGTTCCGCGTCGGCCTGCAGCGGCGCGAGAATGCCGCTCGACTTGCCGGCCGCCTGCGCGCGGGCGACCACATGCGCGATCGCCTGCTGCACGTCCGGATGGCTCGCATTGCCGAGGTGGCCATACGACGCCGCGAGGTCGGACGGACCGATGAAGACCGCGTCGATGCCGTCCACCGCGAGGATGCTGTCGATATTCTCGACCGCCTTGCGGCTTTCGATCTGCGCGATCACGCAGACGTTGTCGTCGGCGATCGCGAAGTAGTCGGACACGGTGCCGTAGCGATTGCCGCGATGGCCGACCGACACGCCGCGAATGCCCTGCGGCGGATAGCGTGTCGACGCGACCGCGCGGGCGGCGTCGTCGGCGCTGTCGACGAAGGGCACGAGGAAGTTCGAGAAGCCGCTGTCGAGAAAACGTTTGATCACGACGCTGTCGTTGGCCGGTGGTCGGACGACCGGTGCGCTGCCGCTGTCCTTGAGCGCCATCAACTGCGGGATCAGCGTGAGCACGTCGTTGGGCGCGTGTTCGGCGTCCAGCAGCATCCAGTCGAAGCCGACCGTGCCCAGCAGTTCAGTGGCGATCGGGCTGGCGAGCGACGCCCAGCAGCCGATCTGGGTTTTTCCCTCGCGCACCTCGCGCCGGAAGCGGTTTGGCAAGGATTCGTAAGGCGTTACGGCGGGCATGCGGTGTCTCCTCGAACTGCGATGGATCGGGAAAAGCTGCGACAATGCTAAACCGCGAAATGCGAGTTATAAGTCGTCGTATGACCAGCTGTAGATTAGCACCGCACGGCACAGTTGTAATGGGCGAGTATACCCGTATGCGCCTGTCAGACAAGCGTTTCGGGTTGCATAGGGCCCCCGCGATGTTGTAGGATGACCTATATCTTTAGCCTTCATTAAAGGAAAGTCAAAAATGCCTATTACCGGCGAAATGCTGATCGGTCGCAAAGCCGTGCGCGGCGAAGAAAAACCGCTGCGCGCGTTCAATCCTGCCACGGGTTCCGAGATTGCCGAGCCGGTGTTCGGCAGCGGCACCGTCGAGAACGTCGCGCAGGCCTGCGCGCTCGCGCAACAGGCGTTCGACGCCTACCGTCAACTGCCGCTCGCAGTGCGCGCCGAGTTCCTGGACCGTATCGCTGACGGCATCACCGCGCTCGGCGACGAGCTGATCGAGCGCGCGCAGGCTGAATCGGGACTGCCGAAGGCGCGTCTGGAAGGCGAGCGCGGCCGCACCACCGGACAGTTGAAGCTGTTCGCGCAGACCGTGCGCGCGGGCCAGTGGCTCAACGCTACGCTCGATTCGCCGCTGCCGGAGCGCAAGCCGCTGCCGCGCTCGGATCTGCGCATGCAGAAGATCGCGCTCGGTCCGGTCGCGGTGTTCGGCGCGAGCAACTTCCCGCTCGCGTTCTCGGTAGCGGGTGGCGACACCGCCGCGGCGCTGGCTGCTGGCTGCCCGGTCGTCGTGAAGGCGCATCGCGCTCACCTCGGCACGTCGGAGCTGGTGGGTCGCGTGATCCAGCGCGTCGCGCAGGAAATGGATCTGCCCGAAGGCGTGTTCTCGATGATCGTCGGCGCGGGTAACTCGGTCGGCGAGGCACTGGTTGCGCACCCGGCCATCAAGGCGGTCGGCTTCACCGGTTCGCGTGCGGGCGGCACTTCGCTGATGCGCGTCGCGGCGGCGCGTCCGGAGCCGATCCCGGTGTACGCGGAAATGAGCAGCATCAACCCGGTGTTCCTGCTGCCCAACGCTCTTGCGGCACGCGGCGACAGCATCGCGCGCGGTTTCGTCGACTCGCTCGTGCTCGGCGCGGGCCAGTTCTGCACCAACCCGGGCCTCGCCATGCGCGATCGACAGCGACGCGCTGAAGGGCTTCGTCGCGACGGCATCGGAAGCGCTCGCGGCGAAGCCGGCGCAGACCATGCTGACCTCGGGCATTCACGCCGCGTATGAAGACGGCGAAGGCAAGCTGGCCGCAACGAAGGGCGTCGAAGTCGTGGCACGCGGCGTCGCCGCGACCGGCCCGACCCAGGCTTGCGCGGCGCTGTTCGTGACCGACGCGCAGACGTTCCTCGCGAACCCGGCGCTCGAAGACGAAGTATTCGGCCCGGTGTCGACGATCATCCGCTGCAAGGACGAGCAGGAAATGCTGAAGGTCGCCGAACACTTCGCCGGCCAGCTGACCGCGACGCTGCAGATGGACAGCGCCGACGTGGCCGCTGCGAAGAAGCTGGTGCCGATTCTCGAGCGCAAGGCCGGCCGGATTCTGGTCAACGGCTTCCCGACCGGCGTCGAAGTGTGCCACGCGATGGTCCACGGCGGCCCGTTCCCGGCAACGTCGGATAGCCGAGCGACCTCGGTCGGCACCACGTCGATCGACCGCTTCCTGCGCCCGGTCTGCTACCAGGACTTCCCGGCCGAGCTGCTGCCGGAAACGCTGGCTGACGGCAATCCGCTGGAACTGTGGCGTCGTCGCGATGGCGAACTCACGCGCGGTTAATCGCGTGACGCCGTCCTGCACGGATGCGTGCCCGGGCCGGTCGGCCGGGCGCGGACCGAAGGGAAGGGCGGACGCAATCGCAAGATAAAAAAATGGCCGGGAGATTCCCGGCCATTTTTTTCGCCCGCGAGCTTCGTGAGAATCAGCTGTTCGCTTCGCTCGCTTCATTCGCGCGACGCAGCCGCTCGCGGCTATTCGACAGATGCATGCGCATCGCCGCGCGTGCGCCTTCGGCGTCGTGCCGGCTGATCGCCTCGAGGATGCTTTCATGCTCGAGGTTCACGAGCGACAGATACGCATCAGGATCGGCGCGCGCGATGCCGGCCGAGTCGAGCCGGTTGCGCGGAATCAGCGCGCTGCCCATTTGCGACAGTATGTCGACGAAATAGCGGTTGCCGGTTGCGCGTGCGACCGAGATGTGGAACTGCAGGTCGGCCTGCACGCTGTCGAGCCCGTTGTGGCGCGTGGCCTCGATCGCGTCGAGCGCGGTGCGCATGCGCGCGAGGTCGTCCGGTTTCGCGCGTTGCGCGGCGAGACCGGCGCATTCGGTTTCGAGGCTGATGCGCAGCTCCAGAATGCACAGCACGTCGCGCAGCGTGGTGGCGGGCACCATGTCGATGCCGAGCTTTTCGCGTTGCGGCTCGAGCACGAAGCTGCCGATGCCGTGCCGCGTCTCGATGACCTTGCCTGCCTGCAGGCGCGAGATCGCCTCGCGAATCACCGTGCGGCTCACGCTGAGTGTGCTCATCAGCTGCGATTCGGTGGGGAGTTTGTCGCCCGGCTTCAGCAAGTTGGCCGCGATCTGCTCGGTGACGTAGTTGACGACGAACTCGGCAAGATTGCGAGCGCGTCGTGGCGGTGCCGCGGATGCTAGTGGTGTAGCCATCGAAAACGCTCCTTGTTTGAAAGATCGCTGGGAATCGTGCATTTTTATTATATCGTCGTCTGACGACTGATTATAGAAGGCCGGCTCGTTTCCGGCGCAAATGTCACGTATATCGGCGCAGGCCCGAAGTTTGGCGCCTCGGCGCGAATAGATCGCGCGAGGCGCCGGGTCGGTCGGCCGGAAGTACGATAACCGCGACGATAACCCAGCCTATAACGGGCTCACGCCGGACGCAACTCGACCCGCCGGATGTCCTTGACGATCACCAGATAGCTGATCACGGTCAGAAGCGCGTTCGCGCCGACGAACACCAGCGCGCCGTTGAACGAGCCCGTGCGGGCGACGAGATAACCGATCACGATCGGCGTCACGATGCCGGCGATGTTGCCGAACATGTTGAAGATCCCGCCGGACAAGCCGAGCGCTTCCTTCGGCGACGTATCGGCGACGACCGCCCAGCCGAGCGCGCCGATGCCCTTGCCGAAGAACGCGAGCGACATCAGCGCGACGACGACCCAGTCGGTCGACACGTAGTTGCAGCCGATGATGCAGGTCGACAGCAGCATGCCGCCGACGATCGGCACCTTGCGCGCGACGGTCAGCGAACAGCCGCGGCGGATCATTCCGTCCGACAGCACGCCGCCGAGCACCCCGCCGAGAAAGCCGCAGATCGCCGGCAGCGAGGCCACGAGGCCCGCATGCAGGATCGTCATGCCGCGCGCCTGCACGAGGTAGATCGGAAACCACGTCAGGAAGAAGTAGGTCAGCACGTTGATGCAGTACTGCGCGAGATAGACGCCGAGCAGCATGCGGTTGCTGAGCAACTGACGCACGAGCGTCCAGCCGCCGGCCTTCGAAACATCGTCCGGGTGCGTCTTGCGCGCACCGCTGACGAGGCCGCCGCCTTGCTCGATGTACTCGAGCTCGGCGCGCGACACGCGCGGATGGTCGGCGGGATTCTTCATGACCTTCAGCCACGTCAGCGCGAGCAGCAGCCCGGCCACGCCCAGTACGACGTAGACCATTTCCCACCCGAACGCGTGCGTGAGCCACGCCATCAGCGGCGTGAACACCACCGCGGCGAAGTATTGCGCGGCGTTGAAGATCGCCGACGCGGTGCCGCGCTCGTTGGTCGGGAACCAGCTCGCGACGACCTTCGCGTTCGCCGGGAACGCCGGCGACTCGGCCGCGCCCATCACGAAGCGCAGCGCGAACAGGCCGGTAATCGCCGCACCGGCGCTGCCGAGCAGGCCGACCGAGCTCTGCAGCAGCGTGAATAGCGACCACGAGAAGATGCTCGCCGCGTACACGCGGCGCGCGCCGAAACGGTCGAGCAGCCAGCCGGCCGGCAGTTGCGACAGCACGTAAGCCCAGCTGAATGCGGAAAAGATATAGCCCATGCGGATCGCGTCGAGGCTGAACGCGGTGCGCATTGCGGAACCGGTGACGGACAGCGTCGCGCGGTCGGCGTAGTTGAGGGTGGTGATCACAAAGATCAGCAGCAGGATCCCGTAGCGGACCTTGGTGCGTGCCGCGCTAGCAGCGGCGTCGGTGGAACTGGCCGAGCGGCTCAAGTCCATGGTCATCTCCTGTATTGTCGGGCGAGGTGTAGTCTGCACAACGGGTGGCCCGCAGACCACCTGCCTGTCGGGCAAACACACGAACGCCCGGCAACGTTGCTGTGCCGGGCGTTCGCCACGCGGCCGTCTAGGCGGCCCTCATCGATGAGGCTCGCGAGCTACTTCGCTCGAAGCCCTGACGCCGGTGCCTTACTGCGGTCCGAGCTTCTTGATCAGCGCGTCGAGCTGTTCCATTTCTTCCGGCGTCAGATCGGTCAGCGGTGCGCGCACCGGACCTGCGTCGTGGCCGACCAGCTTCGCGCCAGCCTTGACGATGCTGACCGCGTAGCCGGCACGGCGGTTGCGGATCTTCAGGTACGGCAGGAAGAATTCGTCGATCAGCTTGCCGACCGTCGCGTGGTCGTCAGCGGCGATCGCGCGGTAGAAGTCCATCGCGGTCTTCGGAATGAAGTTGAACACCGCCGACGAGTACACCGGCACGCCCAGCGCCTTGTAGGCGGCAGCGTAGACTTCCGCGGTCGGCAGGCCGCCGAGGTACGAGAAGCGCTCGCCGAGGCGGCGGCGGATCGTCACCATGTTTTCGATCTCGCCCACGCCGTCCTTGAAGCCGATCAGGTTCGGGCAACGGTCTGCCAGACGCTCGAGCATGTCGGCGTTGAGCTTCGAGTTCGCGCGGTTGTAGATGATCATGCCCATGCCCGGAACAGCCTTGCAGACCTCTTCGGCGTGCTCGGCGATACCGTCCTGGCTTGCTTCGGTCAGGTAGTGCGGCATCAGCAGGATGCCGTGCGCGCCGAGGCGCTGCGCTTCCTTCGCGTAGGCGATCGCCACGCGGGTCGGGCCGCCGGCGCCGGCGAGGATCGGTACCTTGCCCTTGCAGACCTCGACCGCGGTCTTGACTACTTGCGTGTAGTCGTCTTGCGTCAGCGAGAAGAATTCGCCCGTGCCGCCGGCGACGAACAGCGCCGATGCGCCGTACGGAGCGAGCCATTCGAGACGCTCTGCGTAGGTGTCGGCGCGGAAGTCGCCTTTAGCGTCGAAGTCGGTGACGGGGAAGGACAGGAGGCCTTCCGAAACGATCTGCTTGAGTTCCTGCGGTGTCGTCATGATCAAAGTATCCAGGCGTCGGATTGGGTCGTTGTTGGTTCCAACCAGTACAACGGACGTCGTACTAGTAGAAAATCTTTGGAAATCAGATTTCTTATACGTCATCGTACAACAACAAATCCGGTAACTCAACGGGGTTTTCACGGCATAATTCACGCTATAGGGTAAATACGGAACATCCGGGCGAAACTTCGCGTTGTAGGATGACGTATGATTAATGGCGAAGCAGGTCTATCACGCCTCAAGGATCGATCAATGGAACAAACTCCGCTCTACATCCGCGTTCATCCCAATGACAATGTCGCGATCGTCGTCAACGACGGCGGTCTGGGCGAGGGCGCGGTATTTGCCGATGGCCTCAGGCTGCGCGAGCGTGTGCCGCAGGGCCACAAGGTCGCGGTGGCCGATCTCGCCGAGGGCGACGAGGTCATCCGCTATAACGTCGTGATCGGTTATGCGCTGAAGCCGCTGCCGAAGGGCAGCTGGATCAACGAACACGTGATCCGCATGCCGAGCCCCCCGGGACTCGAAGACCTGCCGATCGCCACCACCAAAGCGCCGGACATGCCGCCGCTCGAAGGCTATACGTTCGAGGGCTACCGTAACTCGGACGGCTCGGTGGGCACGCGCAACATCCTCGCGATCACGACCACCGTGCAGTGCGTCGCCGACGTCGTGCAACACGCGGTCACGCGCATCAAGGCCGAGCTGCTGCCGAAATATCCGAATGTCGACGATGTCGTCAGCCTCGGTCACACTTACGGCTGCGGCGTCGCGATCGACGCGCCCGACGCGATGGTGCCCATCCGCACCGTGCGCAACATCGCGCTGAACCCGAACTTCGGCGGCGAAGTGATGATGGTGAGCCTCGGCTGCGAGAAGCTGCAGCCCGAGCGTCTGATGCCGCCGGGAACGATTCCGATCGCGGCGGCGGCGGTCGTCGACGACGTCGCGGACATCGGTGATGTCGCGCTGGAGCAGAACGGCGACGTCGTGGTGTTGCAGGACGAATCGCACGTCGGCTTCCAGTCGATGATCACGTCGATCATGAGGATGGCCGAAGGGCATCTGAAGCGCCTGAACAACCGCCGTCGCGAAACCTGTCCGGCGTCGGATCTGGTGATCGGCGTGCAGTGCGGCGGTAGCGACGCGTTCTCGGGCCTGACCGCGAACCCGGCCGTCGGATTCGCAACGGATCTGCTGGTGCGCGCCGGCGCGACCGTGATGTTCTCGGAAGTCACCGAAGTGCGCGACGGCGTCGATCAATTGACCGCGCGCGCGGCCAATGCGGACGTCGCACAGGCGATCATCCGCGAGATGCAGTGGTACGACGATTACCTGAAGCGCGGCGGCGCGGACCGCAGCGCGAACACGACGCCCGGCAACAAAAAGGGCGGCCTGTCGAACATCGTCGAAAAGGCGATGGGCTCGATCATCAAGTCGGGCAACTCGGCGATCTCCGGCGTGCTGTCGCCGGGTGAGAAGGTCAACCAGAAGGGCCTGATCTACGCGGCCACACCGGCCAGCGACTTCATCTGCGGCACGCTGCAGGTCGCCTCGGGCATCACGCTGCACGTGTTCACGACCGGCCGCGGCACGCCGTACAGCCTCGCCGAAGTACCGGTCATCAAGGTCGCGACGCGTTCGGACCTCGCGCGTCGCTGGCACGATCTGATGGACATCAACGCCGGCACGATCGCGACCGGCCAGTCCAGCATCGAGGAGGTGGGCTGGGAACTGTTCCGCCTGATGCTCGAAGTCGCGAGCGGCCGCAAGGAAACCTGCGCGGAGAAGCTGGGACTGCACAATGCGTTGACGCTGTTCAACCCGGCGCCGGTGACCTGAGCAGGCACCGTGCCCCGTCAATACTCAGGCGAGCGCCGGTCCAGCCGGCGCTCGCTTTTCCATTCAGAAGACCCGCTCGCAATCACAACATCCAAGAGACATGACCGATTTGAACGTTGACCGCTCCGCGGCAAAGAAACCCTTCCGCCGTCTGCTGCTCACCGGCGCCGCGGGCAACCTCGGCAAGCAACTGCGTCCCGCGCTCGCGCAATGGGCCGACATCGTGCGCGTGTCCGATATCGCTGCGCTCGGCGAAGTCGCCGCGCACGAGGAAGCGGCCGTCGTCAATCTCGCCGATGAAGCAGCCGTGCACGCGCTGCTCGAAGGCGTGGACGCGGTGGTGCATCTCGGCGGCATCTCCGTCGAAGCGCCGTTCGAAGACCTGCTCGAAGCGAACATCCGCGGCCTCTACAACGTGTACTCGTCGGCGCAAAAGCATGGCGTGAAGCGCATCATCTACGCGAGCTCGAATCACGCGGTGGGTTTCCATCCGGTCACGTCGGTTCTCGATACCGAAGTGCCGCTGCGTCCGGACGGCATGTACGGCGTGACGAAGTGTTTCGGCGAATCGCTGTCGCGCTACTACTTCGACCGCTTCGGTCTCGAGACCGTGTGTTTGCGGATCGGCTCGTCGTTCGAGCAGCCGAAGACCGCGCGCATGCTCGTCACGTATCTGAGCTACCGCGATTTCATCGAGCTCGTGCGCTGCTCGCTGTTCACGAACCGCGTCGGTCACGCGATCGTCTACGGCGTGTCGAACAACCGCATCTCGTGGGTCGACAACACGAACGCCGCGTTTCTCGGCTACCGTCCGCAAGACAGCTCGGCGCAGTTCGAACACCTGTTCCCGCCGAGCGCCCCCGACACGCGCTTCGACGACCCGACCCAGCTGTACCAGGGCGGCCCGTTCGTGCTAGCCGGTCCGATGGAGCCGAAGCGGGAGCCTAAGCGGGAGCCTAAGCAATGAGCGCGAATCCGCAAGTGGAGCGCTTCGAAGCGGCCGGTCCGTTGCCCGCGGCCACCGGTGAAAGCCCGGTCTGGCGCGCGGCCGAGCAGGCGCTGTACTGGGTCGACATTCCGGCGAAAAAGATCGTGCGCGGTTCGCTCGAGACAGGCAAGCGCAGCGAATGGCTGCTGCCGGAACAGGTTGCCTGCATCGCGTTCGATCACGCCGGCACCGTGCTCGCCGGCTGCGAGACCGGGTTGTTCGCGGTCTCGCTCGCAGACGCGTCGAAAGCGGCGAGCGGCGAGCCGCTGACAGCGTCGCTGCGCGAGCTCGCGGCGCCTGAATTCCCGCACGGCGGAATGCGTTTCAACGACGGCCGCTGCGACCGGCAAGGGCGTTTCTGGGCCGGCACGATGGTGATGGACATGGCCGCGGCGATCCCGGGCGGCGCGCTGTACCGCTTCGACGAGAAGGGCGTGCTGTCAGCGCCGGTCGTCGATTCGCTGATCACGCAGAACGGCCTGGGCTGGTCGCCGGACGGCACGACGATGTATCTGTCCGACTCGCATCCGCTGCGCCGGCTGATCTGGGCGTTCGACTACGACGTCGACAGCGGTGAGCCGCGCAACCGCCGCGTGTTCGCCGACCTGCATCACTATTCGGGCCGTCCGGACGGCGCGGCGGTCGATGCCGACGGCTGCTACTGGATCTGCGCGAACGACGCCGGTCTGCTGCTGCGTTTTACGCCGCAGGGCAAGCTCGACCGGCAGGTTCCGGTGCCGGCCATCAAGCCTGCCATGTGCGCGTTCGGCGGCCGCGATCTCGATACGCTGTTCGTCACCTCGATTCGTCCCGCCAACGGCGCGAGCGAGCACGACGGCCACGTGTTCGCGCTGCGGCCCGGCGTGAGCGGGCTGCCTGAGCCCGAATTCGCAGGGCAACTGTAACGTTGCTTGCATGAAGCATGCGCCGGGATGAAGTTTTTCTCCCGGCGTTTTGATTTTTCAGGACCATTCGTATGGCCCTTTATTTGTCACTCGTCGTACAACGTGTTGTGTGAAGACCACGCCGCCACGTATTTCTTCAGCAAAAATACCACAGCTCCGCAGACTGTACCGATTCCGTCCCCAGCCAATGCCGGACGGCGCGGGACCCTGTGGCATGCCACGCCGGTCATCCGTACCGGCGCTTTTCTTGATGCGGGTAAATACCGTCTGTACAAGATAAAACCCCTTTTATAGACTTCGTATGTTGTCGTACAACATATAAGTCCAAACAAATGGCTTTCTGTGTTCGTGTGACAGTGCAATTCGGTGGGTTTTCAAGGCATTCGTGCCGCCGCGGTCGATGCGGCATGCATGTCCGAAGCCGGCCGGCGTGATTGAAGTAAGTAGTCGAGTTGTCGACTGGAGTGCTGGGTCAACTGTGCCGGGGAAGTCGCACAGCCAGTACGGCCAACGCCCGCACCTGCGAAGGCAGTGAGCGTGAAGCCGGAGACGCGTCAAAACCATGTCACATCCGCTGTTGCTGGGATGGTCTATTTTTCAAGGAATGTCACGATGAACAAGAAGTTTGCCTCTTCCCATATTTCGATGATCGTCGCGGCCGCGGCGTTGGCGTTCAGCACGATGTCGGCTGAAGCGCGCGTGTTCCGCGTCGCCGATGTGCACGGCGACACCTTCCCGACCAACATGGCCGTGAAGTACATGGGCGAGGAGATCAGCAAGGCGACCGGCGGCAAGGACTCCGTGAAGGTGTTCGGCAACAGCGCGCTCGGTTCGGAAAACGACACGATCGACCAGGTCCGTATCGGCGCGCTCGACATGGCCCGTGCCAACGGTGCTGCGTTCAACGAAATCGTGCCGGAATCGATGATCCCGTCGCTGCCGTTCCTGTTCCGCGACGTCGACCATTTCCGCAAGGTCATGTACGGCCCGGAAGGCCAGAAGATCCTCGACGCCTTCACCGCGAAGGGCATGATCGCACTGACGTTCTACGAGAGCGGCGCACGCTCGATGTACGCGAAGAAGGCGATCAAGTCGCCGGCTGACATGAAGGGGCTGAAGGTCCGCGTGCAGCCGTCCGACCTGATGGTCGACGAAATCAAGGCAATGGGCGGCACGCCGACCCCGATGCCGTTCTCGGAAGTCTATACGGGCCTGAAGACCGGCCTCGTCGACGGCGCCGAAAACAACCTGCGGTCGTACGAAGAAACCAAGCACTTCGAAGTCGCTCAGATCTACTCGGAGACCCAGCATTCGATGACGCCGGAAGTGCTGGTGTTCTCGAAGAAGGTTTGGGACACGCTGTCGCCGCAAGAGCAGCAGATCATCAAGAAGGCCGCGGCTGACTCGGTGCCTTACTACGAGAAGCTGTGGACCGCGCGCGAAGCCGACGCACAGAAGGCCGTCACGAAGGGTGGCGCAACGGTCATCGCGGCTTCGCAGATCGACCGCGCGGCTTTCGTGAAGGTGATGCAGCCTGTGTGGGCGAAGTACGAAAAGACCCCGCAAATGAAGCAGATCGTCGACGAGATCGAAGCAATCAAGTAAGTCACGCGTCCCGGACGCAATCAGCAATAGCAACGCTTGTCGCAACAGCGGCGTGAATGGTCCCGCGAGGAAACTCGCGAGACCTTCCGCCGCGCGATTTCGCGCGCGCGTGCGGATCGTGTCGCATCGGGACGGCTGAATCTCAAGCATAGGTCGGTCGTAAGCAAGGACAGGGTCATGAGTTTCCTGAAACGCCCAAATGATTTTCTTTTTCGCGTGCTGCTGGTCGTGGCGTCGCTTAGCCTCGCCGTGCTTTGCCTGCTCGTGATTTATAGCGTGGTGATGCGCTACGTGTTTAGCGACGCGCCCGATTTCGTTGAGCCCATCGCATTGCTGCTGGTGATCCTGATCGCGATGTTCGGCGCCGCGCTGAAGGTTCGCGAGGGCGGTCACATCGGACTCGACTCGCTCGTCAAGAAATTGCCCGAGAAAGGCCAGGTGATCGCGAAAGGGATTCAGCACCTGTGTCTGGTCGCTTTCGCGGTGGCGGTCTTCGTCGGTTGCCTCGAGATGGCGGAAACCACGATGGGCGACCGCATTCCGATCATCGGCGTGCCGGAAGGCGTGCGCTACTGCATCCCGATCTTCGCGAGTGTGTGCATCGCGTTGTTCTCGATCGAGCATCTGCTCGAACTCTTCGCGGGGAAACGGGAAGAGCCGGCGCTCGAACTCTCCGCCACGGAATAAAAGTAGAACCATCATGGAACTTGCCCTTCTTACCGCCAGTTTTCTAATCTTCCTCTTCCTCGGGGTTCCGGTTTCATTCGCGTTGGGCCTGTCCTGCGTTCTGACGTACCTGTTCGAAGGCTTGCCGACCGCGACCGCAATGCAGTCGATGATCTCGGGCATGAACGGTTTCTCGTTCCTCGCGGTCCCGTTCTTCATCTTCTCCGGCGAGCTGATGCTCCACGGCGGCATCGCTGACCGCATCCTGCGTTTCGCGCAGGCCTCGGTCGGCCATTTCCGCGGTGGCCTCGGCATGGCCAACGTGGTCGCCTGTACGCTGTTCGGCGGCGTGTCGGGTTCGCCGACCGCGGATACGTCGGCCATGGGCGGTGTCGTGATCCCGCTGATGAAGCGCGAAGGTTATAGCGCCGCATACGCGGTCAACGTGACCACGCACTCGTCGCTCGCCGGCGCGCTGATGCCGACGTCGACCAACATGATCATCTACGCGTTCGCCGCGCAAGGCGTGAGCGGCGTGCTGAACGGCAAGCAGATGAGCGGCGTGTCGATCGGCGATCTGCTGTTCTCGGGTCTGTTGCCGGTGCTGTGGGTGATGGGCCTCGTGCTGATCGCCGCTTACTGGCAGGCCGTCAAGTTCGGCTATCCGCGCCGTCCCGACGGTTCGACCGAACTGCAGCGTTTCCCGGGCTGGATGGCGGTGCTGCGCACGTTCATCGGCGCGGTGCCGGGTCTGATGGTCATCGCGATCATTCTGTTCTGCGTGGCGCGCGGTATCGCCACCGCGACGGAGGCGGCCGCGATCGCCGTGGGTTATTCGCTGATATTGACCATCGTCGTGTATCGCTCGCTGTCGATGAAGAAGCTCGGCCATGCGCTCGGCAAGGCCGCGAAAACGACCGGCGTGGTGCTGCTGCTGATCGGTGTGTCGAACATGCTGCGCTACCAGATGGCCTATCTGGAGATCCCGGAGGCGATCGAGCGCATGCTCGACGGCGCGACCTCGCTGCCGTGGCTGATGTTGTTGTACATCAACGTGATTCAGGTGTTCCTCGGTACGTTCGTCGACATGGCGGCGCACATCCTGATCACAACCCCGCTGTTCCTGCCGATGGCCATGCACAACGGGGTGGGCCCGGTTCAGTTCGGCATCATGATTCTGCTGAACTGCGCATTGGGTCTCGTGCATCCGCCGATTGGCTCGGTGCAGTTCATTGGTTGCGCAATTGGCAATGTGTCGATAGGGGAAACTACTAAGGTGGCTTGGCCGTATTACCTCGCTATCTTCTCGGCCATCAATATTGTCACCTATGTCCCGTGGTTCTCGACCTGGTTGCCGAGCATCATCAACGGTCACCCGGTGTTCTGATCCAAATAAAACGTCTTACCCACACTCAGCGGCGCTCGCATAGGCCGCATTAGAAAGTTTTTAACAGAGGAGTAACAATGAAAAAGACTCTCTTAGCTTCTGCCTTGGGGTTGGTCGCCCTGGGCGCACATGCGCAAAGCAGCGTGACGCTTTACGGTATCGTCGATACGGGCCTGGGTTGGCAGAACAGTTCGGCGTCGCTGACCACGGCGGCGAAACCGCAGACCGTCGCTGGCAACTCGCAAGTCAAGATGATCAACGGCATCTGGGCAGGCAGCCGTTTCGGTTTGAAGGGCTCGGAAGATCTGGGTGGCGGCACGAAGACGATTTTCCAGTTGGAAGAAGGCTTTAACAGCGCAACTGGCGCGCAAAGTGTGTCGGGTCTGGCATTCAACCGCCAGGCATGGGTCGGTCTGACGAACGCTCAGTTCGGTACGGTGACGGCAGGCCGCGGGTACACCTCGTACTACACGCTGCTCTCGCCGTATAGCCCGACCACGTGGCTGACCGGTGCATACGGTGCGCACCCGGGTGATATCGACTCGCTGGATACGACGTTCCGGGTGAACAACCAACTGGTTTATACGTCGCCGAGCTTTGCCGGTCTGACGGTTAGCGGTTCGTACGCACTGGGCGGCAACGCGGGCAGCTTCGCAGCCGGCCAAACCTGGAGCGTTGCGGCACAGTACCTGAACGGCCCGATCGGTCTCGCGGCAGGTATCCAGCGCATTGACAACGCGGCGACCGTTGGCACCCCCGCGTGGAATTCCACGGCGTCGAACAACGGCTCGCAGCCGTCCGTCTCGGCAATCAACAACGGCTTCCAGACCGCAGCGAAGCAGCAGCGCATTGCGGTGACGGGTGGTTACGCGTTCAACTCGCAGTGGGACGTTTCGTTCGCATACTCGAACGTTCAATACGCTGCGGGCCAGGCTTCGCTGTTCCACGACACGCAGATCTGGAATACCGGTGGCGCAGTGCTGCACTGGAAGCCGATCTCGGTGCTGGACCTGGCCGCTGGCTATAGCTACACCCGTGCAACCTCGTCGAACGGCATTCAGAGCACGGCTAGCTACAGCCAGTTCAACCTGTCGCAGTACTACTCGCTGTCCAAGCGCACCGGCCTGTACGCACTCGAAGCGTATCAGCGCGCTAGCGGCCAGACGCTGTCGGGCAACGGCAAGTCCATCATCAACGCAGTGGCAAGCATCGGTGACGGCCAGAACGGTTCGCCGTCCTCGTCGCGCAGCCAGACCGCGGTTGGCGTGGGTATCATCCACAAGTTCTAAACAGTTACTGAATACGTGGCGGCACGTTGTTTTGCCGCCACACCGACGCGTTTTTTTTCGCGTCGTCAGTCTCGCAAAGCTGCGCACATTACGTGCGCAGCTTTTTTTTGGATGCTTCATTTTGATGCATCGCAGGCGCTGGTCTCGCCAGCGGTGCCAGATCTGGGTTGGGAGTGCCTCGCGCGCGGGCTTTCGCGTTACGATGAGAGCCCGGCGCGCTTTCCTGCGCCGTTTCGCGAGGAGACGCCGATGCGTGAATTACGATGGGCTTCGGAAGAGGGCGATGGCATCGAACATCTGGTATTCGATGCGCGCGACGATGGCTTCGCCGTTGAAAGCGTCGTGGTCGGGCAGCGCTACGGCAAGGCGTACGGGCTGCATTACGCTGTGCGCTGCGACGCGCGCTGGCGCACGCGCTACGCGCGGCTGAAGATCGTCGGCGGTGGCGAGCTGGAGCTGCATGGCGATGGCGACGGCCACTGGCACGACGGGCACGGCCTCGCGCTCAGCGCGATCGAAGGCTGTATCGACATCGATATCGCGGCGACGCCGTACACCAATACGTTGCCGATCCGTCGGCTGCAACTGGCGCAAGGCGAACGTCAGCCGATCGAAGTCGCGTATATCTCGACGCCGGACTTGCAGGTCACGCGCGCCGAGCAGGCCTACACGTGCATCGAGTTGAATGGCGAGTACCGCTACGAAGGCATTTTTCGCGAGTTCACCGCCAATTTGCGCGTGGATAGCGATGGTCTCGTGATCGACTATCCGACCTTGTTCACGCGTTTGCCGCGCGCGCGTTAGGTTGTGCGTTCGGCGTCGCCTGCTGCGTTCGAGTCGTCGTCGGGCCCAGTCGATGCGCCGCGGCCGAGCGGGCGTTGCATCAGCGTCGTGTCGAGCCAGCGGCCGTGCTTGTAGCCGACAGCCTTCAACGTGCCGGTCAGCTCGAAGCCGAGTTGCGCGTGCAACGACAGTGAGCCGCCGCTGCCGCCATCGGCGATCACCGCGATCATCTGACGCCACGGTCCGGTCTCGCAACGTTCGATCAGCGCCTGCAGCAGCACGCGTCCGATGCCGCGTCCGCGATACGCGTCGTTGACGTAGATCGAGTCTTCGATCGTGTTGCGATAGGCGGCGCGCGGGCGATACGGCGTCGCATAGCAATAGCCGGCCACGTCGCCGTCGATCTCCGCGACCATATATGGCAGTCCGTGGCTGCGCACGCTTGCGAGCCGCGCGCGCAGATCGTCGACGGACGGCGGGGTTTCTTCGAACGACGCGACACCGGTCAGCACGTGATGCGCGTAGATCGCCTGGATCGCGGGGAGGTCGGCTTCGCTGGCGTCGCGGATCAGCGGGGCGTCGAGCGCAGGGCGGGGTGAACTCATGCGGGGTCCTGTCGTGGCGGGCGCAGTTTGGCGGAAGTCTTCACTATGCCTGTCGCCGGGGCGGATTTGAAGCGGGTCAAAGATCGAATTGATCGAACTCGCTCTGCAGCTCGCGATTACGCGCCACGCGTTCGTCGATAGCCGGTCCACGCCGTTCGACGACCGCCGAGTTCAGCGAATCGACGTAGGAACCCGACATGCCGTCCGAATAGAACACGCGCGGGCGGATGTATTCGAGATAGCTGTAGAACGCGTTGCTGATGCCGCGCGTCGATTGGATGCCGAGGATGTAGACCGCATCGGCGTTCGCCATGCGCTCGGCGACGCGCGCGAAGGCCGGCGAGCGCGCGAGTTCATACAAGTGCCGGATCGCGCCGATCTCGAGTTCGAGCGATTGGGCGAGCGCGGCGTCGCGCGGCGAGGAGCCGTCAGCGACGCTCGGTTCATGAAGCTCACCGGTTTGCGCGCAGTCGCTCGGGCCACGACGGAACGCGGCGCGGGGCGCTGGTTGTGCCAATCTGCGAAATGATGACAGATCGATCCACGGTTCGCGCAATTCGATCCTGAAAAAGTCTGTTCGCCGTGCGACGGTCGAGCCGCGTCAGACCGGCCGCCGCACCGGCGCGGCGCGCGAAAAATGCCGTGCGCCAGCCACGCAGGCGACCACGATCACGGTGACGATGATCATCGATGGCGGTACCTGCTCGTGCAGCAGCACGCCGGCGAGCAGCAGCCCGAAAAACGGCTGCAGCAGCTGCAGTTGGCCGACCGCCGCGATGCCGCCGAGCGCGAGCCCGCGATACCAGAACACGAAGCCGATCAGCATGCTGAACAGCGACACGTACGCGAGTCCCCACAGCGCGGCGGCGCCGACACCGTCGAACGACACGGGCCGCGTCCACCATGCGAGCGGCAGCATCAACGGCAGCGACAGCACGAGCGCCCACGAAATCACCTGCCAGCCGCCGAGATGACGCGACAACCGCGCGCCTTCCGCGTAGCCCAGCCCGCACACGACGATCGCCGCGAGCATCAGCGCGTCGCCGAGCGGCGAGGCGTCGATGCCGTGACGCAGCGCGAACGCGGCCACCGCCGCGCTGCCGAGCGCCGAGAACAGCCAGAACGCCGGCTGCGGCCGCTCGCCGCCGCGCAACACGCCGAAGATCGCGGTGGCGAGCGGCAGCAGGCCGATGAACACGACCGCATGCGCGGCGCTCACATGACGCAGCGCGAGCGCGGTCAGCAAAGGAAAGCCGACCACGACGCCGAGCGCGACCACGACGAGCGGCAGCAGATCGCGCCGCTCCGGGCGGGTCTCGCGGAACACCAGCAACAGCAGCAGACCAAGGATGCCCGCGATCGTCGCGCGCGCCACGGTCAGAAACACCGGATCGAGGCCCTGCACGGCAAGCCGCGTGGCCGGCAGCGAGCCGCTGAAAATCAGCACGCCCGCGAAACCGCTGAGCCAGCCGTTGGTGGTTTTGTCCATGGCAAACATCCCTGCGCTGAAAGAGTCTCATGATGCGCGCCGCGGCCGTAAACGTTAAGCTACAGATCAGTACAGTTCGTCAAAACTGTACCGAACATGGGAGCAGTACAGATGGCGGAAAGCGAGAACAACGAGACGGTGCCGGGCACGCGTGTCGGCCTCGTGATGAACAATCTGCGGGAGCGTATCGCGAGCCGCTCGCTGATGCCGGGCGCCCGCGTGCCGTCGATCCGCGCGATGACCGACACGCTCGGCGTGTCCAAGTCGACCGTGGTGGAAGGCTACGACCGTCTCGTTGCGGAAGGGGTGATCATCGCGCGGCGCGGCTCGGGCTTCTTCGTGTCGGGCCATGCGCCGCCGCTCGCGCTCGCCGATCTCGGGCCGCGGCTCGATCGCGAGGTCGATCCGCTGTGGCTCACGCGGCAGTCGCTGGAGACCGGCTCGAAAGCGCTGAAGCCCGGCTGCGGCTGGATGCCGGCTTCGTGGTTGCCGGAAGATGGCGTGCGGCGCGCGCTGCGCGCGGTTGCCCGTGATCCGCAATCGCTGCTCGCGGATTACGCGAGCCCGGCTGGCTTGCC
This sequence comes from Paraburkholderia sp. MM5477-R1, assembly GCF_050436385.1. Classification (NCBI taxonomy): domain Bacteria; kingdom Pseudomonadati; phylum Pseudomonadota; class Betaproteobacteria; order Burkholderiales; family Burkholderiaceae; genus Paraburkholderia; species Paraburkholderia sp. MM5477-R1. The sequence continues at coordinate 148,128 of NZ_JBNDMC010000008.1, read as the reverse complement.
CGCGCTGCGTCAGCAGCTTGCGTGGCGGCTTTCCGCGCACGGGGTCGATGCGCCGCCCGAGCAGATCCTGCTGACCGACGGCGGCACCCATGCGCTCGATCTCGTGTGCCGCTTCCTGCTCGAACCCGGCGACACGGTGCTGATCGACGATCCTTGCTATTTCAATTTTCAGGCGTTGTTGCGCGCGCATCGCGTGCGGATCGCGAGCGTGCCGTACACGCCGCAGGGACCGGATCTCGCGGCGTTCGAGCGCGTTCTGGTCGAGCAGCGTCCGCGGCTCTACGTGACGAACTCGGCGATCCACAATCCGACCGGCGCGACGCTCGCGCCGGCCGTCGCGCACCGGCTGCTGAAGCTCGCCGGCGAGCACGATCTGTTGATCGTCGAGGACGACATCTTCGCGGACTTCGAAGACGAAGCCGCGCCGCGCCTTGCCGCATTCGACGGCCTCGCGCGCGTCGTGTCGATCGGCAGCTTTTCGAAGACGCTGTCGGCGGCGGTGCGCTGCGGCTATATTGCGGCACGCGCCGAATGGGTCGAGCCGTTGATCGATCTGAAGCTCGCGACATCGTTCGGCAATGGTCAGCTCGCGGCGAGCGTCGTGCATCGGATGCTCGTCGACGGTACCTATCGGCGTCATCTAGAGGCGATGCGCGCGAAGCTGGCCGATGCGATGGGAGAGACCATCAGGCGTCTCGGCTATGCGGGCCTCGATATCTGGACACGGCCGCGCGCGGGCCTGTTCGTGTGGGCGCGCTTGCCCGGGGCGCTCGATGCCGCCGACATCGCCCGTCATGCGCTGACGGCGGGCGTCGTGTTCGCGCCGGGCAACGTGTTCAGCGCGTCGCAAGCGGCGGCGGGCTTTCTGCGTTTCAACGTGTCGCAATGCAATCGCCCGAAGGTGTACGAGGCATTGCAACGGGCGATGCAAGCGTGCACGGTGTCGGCCGGCGCGGGGCGCGAGCGGGTCTGAGACGAACTCAGGCGAAGCAGGCGTTCGCGGTCCCCCGCTACAGCGTTATTTGCACAGCAGAAGCATCCGTTCTTCTTCCGAGCAAGGCGTGTGCGGTTTCGGCGCGGGTTGCGCGGCCGCCGCGCTGATCGCCGCGCTGCGGTTCGCGAGACACGCGCGCAGATGCTTCTCGACCGGACCGTAGTACTTCCACCCACGAACGAGCGTCGGCAATTCGAGCTTCACCTGTTTCCATTTCGGATGGCCATGCTCCTGCAGATTGTCGAAGTTCGCGCACAACGAGTCGGCGAAATGATTCAGATTGCTGACTGTGTCGCGCAAGCCGTAATCGTAGGTGACCAGAAATGCTTTGACGGTCAGACCCGGCACGTCTTCCTTCAACCAGCCTGGGTAGCTGCTTTGGTGGATCGTGGTCGGAAAGTAGGTCTGCTTCGCGCGGTTCGTCTCCGGCGCGTTGGGATCGACGGGCAACAGACGCAACTGTGACAGCAGGTCGGGTTTCATGTCGTTGAACAGCTTTGCCGGCTGCCCGACCACGATGATCGCGACGTCGATCTTCTTCACGATCAGCGCGGCGAGCGCGTCCTCGTTGCTCAGATGCACGACGTTCTGCTCCGGAATCGGCTGGCCGAACATCAGGCGGTAGAGCGTCGTCGCCGACTGCGCGGTGCCGCTGCCTAGCAGGCCGACGCTGATGGTCTTGTCCTTGATGTCGGCGAGCGTTTTCAGCGGCGAATCCGCCCGTACGACGACGTTAATTTCCTCGTCGTAGAGCGGCATGATCAGTCGCAGCGGCCGGATCGTCGTGCCCGCATCGGGGTTGCCCGAGTTGGCCATGTCGATGAACGCCTGATACACGTCGGACTGCACGAGCGCGAGCTTCACGCCGGGCTCGAAACGCATGCGCTGCACGTTTTCGGCCGAGCCTTTCGACGCCACCACTTCGAGGTCGATGCCAACCGGCTGGGCCACCCATTTCGACAGGTCATTGCCGATCTGGATATATGTGCCGCGCTCCGGCCCGGTGACGATCTTGTAGTGCGCCGGTTCCGCGCCGGCCAGCGAACATACGACCAGTACCACCAAGCCCAGCCAGCCCGCGAGGAGTCTCTTCAGCATGATCTTTCTACCTATCGGTCAGGTTGATCCCGCTTCACGCGTGGCGCGTGGAAGCACCAGTGATCCGGTTGCCCTGTCATGTTCAAACTGCTGCCAGGGTCGCTCCGTCTGTTTCCGCTCAGAGCACACACGATAATGTGCGAATCGGCACAGACGGCGGCCATTTGATCTGGTATGCGAAGCAATGTTTTTGCGCGACGGCGCAGCAGTTTGCGTCTCCGGGACCAGGTTCGGACCGTCGCGTCGCGCGTGAGCGCTAGTTGCTCCGCGGCGTCGCGGTTCTCACGACGCCGACGTTCGTTGCAGTCACGACCCGTTCGCCGTGCGCTTGCATGCCGACGGGCAGCGGTGCCTGCGCTTGCGCTTGCGCGAGCGGCGCGCCCGGCGCGGCATCCGTCGTCGCCGCATGCGGCGGAGTCAGCGGCGCCCAGCCGGTCTCGCGAATGACGCGCTCGAGGATCACTTTCGCCGCGTCGTTGCCGCTGTCGATCGCGAGCGCCTCGTTCGCGTGCTGGCGCGCGCACGGCCACGACTGCTGCGCGACGCAGGCCTGCGCGGCCTGTAGCGCAGTATCGCGACGCTGGACGAGCGGCCGCATCTGATCGGCCAGACCCTGCGCGTCGCTGTTTCCGGGTTGTAACGTTTGCGCGGCGGCGAGAGCGGCCTGGGCGGCGGACAGATCGTTCGCGCGGAACGCTGTCTTCGCGACCTGCAATGCTTGTCCGGCGTCGTGGAATTGCGGCGCGGGCCGCATGGGCGTCGCGGCCATCGGCGGCGCGGCAGGCGGCGCAGCTGGTGTCGCTGGAATGACAGGAGCCGCGGGCACGACGGGCGCGGGCTTCGCCGCCAGTGCGGTCACGGGCGGTGGCGCAGGCTTGGCCGCGGCCGGCGCGTGCATGGTCTGTGCTTGAGCAATCACCGGGGCGGACACAAGCGGCGCGATCATGCCGGTCGTTGTTCTGGCATCCGGCGTAATCTGCTCCACGCCTTGATCCTCCGATTCGCCGCCGTCGCTGAATAGCGTATAAGCGACATACGTCAGGCCGATTGCGACAACCGCGCCGATCACGTACAGCACGCGCCAAATCGTCTGCGCAGTGTTGGGCGGCGCATACATCGGATCTTCGTAAGGTGGGATAGTGGTGTCGGTCGACACGAGCGCCGTGTGCATGACCGGCTCGGTCTGCAACAGGGGTTCGGACGCCATCGCGGCAGCGGCGATGGCGGGCTCGTCCCGTCTGCCGAGTTCGTCGTCGAAACGGGGCAGGGGCTTGTGCGTGGCGCTCGCACGGCTGCCTGGAATACCGGTGCGGATGTGCGGATCGTCCTGGTCGAACGGATGCGCAGCGCCACAGTAGGGGCAGGCGTCGACTTGTCGGTACAGTGCGCCACCGCAGCGTTTGCAGGGCGTGGGGAAAGTTTGGCCGGTTGCTGTCTGGGTGGACATGCCGTGGACCCACCTTTGGAAAACGATGCCGTAAAGGCATGCTTCGGATCGTGTAGAGGCAGGAGCCTTGTCCGCGGAATCACGATCCACATGCGCCGGAAGTCGTGGAGACGTAGGCAGCGGCTGCGTTTCCACGGGTTCCAATATGTGGCGTTTCACGGGGGACGTCAACGCGGTTGGTCCCTGGATTGTGTGCGCTACCGCTCATTCGGAGGTATGAAGAAACCCTGGCCATACATTCGAAACGAGTGTATGTGTCTGTTGTTTCACGACAAATGGAAGGTACCCGGAAGCATCGCGCTGCATGAAGCGAGCGCGACAAAAAAACAACGAGGCCGACGCGTCGTGCGTGCGGCCTCGTGATCAACCTGCTATCTGGCGCTTGCCGGTACGCGTTTACATCAGCTTCCCGATCAGGCGTCGAAGTACGCTCAGTGCTTGCGCAACGGATGATCCTTCAGCAGCCATGCGAGCACGAAGGCGAGCACCACGACGCATGCGGCCGACAGATACACGGTGTGCAACGCACCCGCGAACGCATGCAGATAGTCGTTGCGCAATGCTTCGGGCAGCTGATGAATCGCTGCGGGACCCAATGCCTGCGGAAGTTCGGTGTCGGGCGGGATCAGCTTTTGGAGGCGTCCGGCGAGGCCGTTCGAGAACACCGCGCCGAAGCCGGCCACGCCGATCGAGCCGCCGATCGAGCGAAACAGCGTGACGCCCGATGTCGCTACACCCATATGCTTGAACTCTACGGTGTTCTGGACCGCGAGGACCAGCACCTGCATCACCATGCCGAGGCCGCAGCCGAGCAGACCCATGTACAGATACATCACATGAATCGGCGTATCGATCTGCAGGCGCGCGAGCAGCAGCATCGCCACGGAGACGAGGAACGTGCCCATGATCGGGAACAGCCGGTACTTGCCGATCTTGCTGATCACGCGGCCCGTCACCATCGACAGGATGAACAGGCCGCCCATCATCGGCAGCATCTGCATGCCGGCTTGCGTCGGCGTCGAGCCCTTCACGACCTGCAGATAGAGCGGAATGAACGTCACGGAGCCGAACAGCGATACGCCGATGATGAAGCTCACGAGGCTGCTGATCAGAAACGTGCGCTGTTTGAACAGTCCGAGCGGCATGATCGGTTCGACCGCGCTGCGTTCTTCGTGAATGAATCCCCAGATCGCTGCGAGGCCCATGCCGAGCGTGAACCACAGTTGCGGCGACGACCACGGCAGGATCGTGCCGCCCTGACTCGTGAACAGGATGATGCAGGTCAGCGCGCCGGCGAGAAACGCGGCACCCATGTAATCGATCGTGTGCTTCACGTGGCGCACGTGCGGCTTGAACACCGCGCCGATCACGATGAGCGACAGGATGCCGAGCGGCAGGTTGATGTAGAAGATCCAGCGCCACGTCAGGTGCTCGACCAGAAAGCCGCCGAGCAGCGGACCGATGACGGTGGCAAGACCGAAGATGCCGCCGAATACGCCCTGGTAGCGGCCACGCTCAGCGGGCGGAATCACGTCCGCGATCGCCGCCATCGTCACGACGAGCAGGCCGCCGCCGCCGAGCCCTTGCAGCGCGCGCAGCACGATCAGCTGGCTCATGTTCTGCGCGATGCCACACAGCGCCGAGCCGACGAGAAAGATGACGATCGCCGTCTGCAGCACGATCTTGCGGCCGAACAGGTCGCCGAACTTGCCGTACAGCGGCACGACGATCGTCGAACTGAGCAGGTAGGCGGTCACGACCCACGACAGGTTATTGAGCCCGCCCAGTTCGCCCACGATGGTCGGGAGCGCGGTCGAGACAATCGTCTGGTCCAGGGCGGCGAGCAGCATGACCAGCAGCAGCGCCGGAAACAGCAGCCGGATCGGCGGATGGTCGGCCGCGGGCGCGGGGTTGACTGACAGGGTCGTAGCGGGTTGTTCCATGGCGGCAACGCGTTGAAATTAATTAACTGAGAGATTAATATATGTGACATCGCCTCTCACGTCAAATTCAATGCAATGACAAGGATCTCGCCTGACGACGCCGCGGCGCACAATGCCGTGGCACATACGGGGCCGCCCGCGCGAATGGCCGCGAAAGAGCGCGACGCGTCGAAGCCCAAACTCACGGCAGCGGCAACGGATATTCATGCCGCGAATATCGGCAGCAGCGCACCGGCTGGATCGGCCGCCCGCCGCCCCGGCCGGCCGTCGGGCGCCGCGCGCGGTCCCGCGCAGCGTGCGCGCTTGCTCGACGCCGCGCTGACGCTGTTCGCGAGGCAGGGCATCGTCGAGACATCGCTGGGTGAGATCGCCCGCGAGGCCGGTGTCACGCCCGCGATGGTGCACTACTACTTCAAGACGCGCGATCAACTGCTCGATGTGCTGATCGACGAGTGTTTCGTACCGTTGCGCGCGAGCCTCGGGCTGTCGTTTCAGGAGAATCCCGACGATCCGGTCGCGGCAATCACGCAACTCACGGAGCGGCTCGTGCAGATCGCGAGCGACAACCCGTGGTTCGCGTCGCTGTGGGTGCGCGAAGTGATCAGCGACGGCGGGCTGCTGCGCCAGCGCATGCATGAGCGCTTTGGTTTCGCGCATCAGAACGCGTCGCTGCTGGCGATCGCGCGCTGGCAGAAGGAGGGGCGCCTGAATGCATCGCTCGAACCCGCGCTCGTGTTCGTCACGCTGCTCGGCATGACGATTCTGCCGCTTGCCACCTCGAAGCTGTGGCGCAACGATCCGTTGCGCCACAGTATCGGCGGTGCGGAGATTGCGCGGCACGCGGTGGCGTTGCTGTTGCAGGGTATCGGGCCCGGCGAGGGCGATTGAACTGGCGCCCGTGTGGCGCACCGGTCGCCGCGTCGTTTGAAAGGGCCCTAGATTTTGCGATTTTTCTTCCACTCGTCGAACGCCGCCTTCGTCTCGTCGTTCGGCGGATAGGTGCCGGGCAGCGCGGCGCCGGCGCGAATCCTTTCGGTGAGAAACGCCTCGAGCTGTTCCTGTCCGGCGGCGGCTTGCGCGACGTCGCTGGCCATCTTCAGCGGAATTACCACAACTCCATCCACATCGCCGACGATCACGTCGCCCGGAAACACCGCGACTCCACCACAGCCGATCGGCACGTTGATATCGACCGCGTGATGGCGGATCAGATTGGGCGGCGCGCTCGCGCCGGCGCAAAACACCGGCATGTCGAGCGCGGCGATCGTCGCGCTGTCGCGCACCGGGCCGTCGGACACCATCCCGGCAACACCGCGCACCTGCAAACGAAGCGACAGAATCGAACCGAACGACGCGCTGCCGCGCTCGCCGCGGCAATCCTGCACGAGCACGTGGCCCGGCGCAATGGTCTCGACGCATTTGCGTTGCGCGTATTCAGGGTCCGCGAATAGCTCCAGTACGTCGATGTCTTCGCGCGATGGGATGTTGCGCAGCGTGAACGCCGGCCCGACCAGATTCGCGCCGCGCCGCGGACCGAGCGGCGCGACGCCCTGCATGAAGGTGTTGCGCAGACCGCGCTTGAATAGCTGCGTGGTCAGCGTGGCGGTGCTGACGTGACGAAGGATGTCGAGCGTCGCGGCGGAAAGCGCGGGCGATGTGGCGGACATGGTGTCGGTTGACCTCGGGTTGAGATGAGGGGGCATCGGTAGGTGCGCGTGCGCGCCCACGATGATAGCGCCGCGACACCACCGGTTAGCAGGCCAGCGCCATTCATCGCGCGACATCGGCAACCGCGACCGAGCCCTTCTTTACGTGACGCGAACCGCTGCAACGAGGCATGCGACGTGCTTGCAGTGTCGTCGGATGCGAGCGACGCAAAACGAACGGCAGCGCCGCGTTGTGCAAACAATACGAAGGGCAGAATCGATACCGGGCGGGGAAGGCCGTACGAACGGGGTTCGTACGAACCGCGCCGGAACATCGGGTGCCGGCGATCGGCGAGCCGCGGAAAAACTGCGGACACTGAGCAGCTAAATCGCGGTGCGCGTCGAGCGCCGTTTTTTCATCGACGTGCAATTTTGGCGCGTTACCGTGCGCAAGCGTTGTACTCGGGAAGATGTTGCGCAATGTTTTACAAGCGCGGACCTGTCTGCAACACGGCGTGCGAAATCGGGTCGGAACCATGGATAGCAACACCCTGGCCGCGCGAATCGGCGGCAATCAGCAAAGTGAAATACAAAGTGAAACCTCCGCCCCCTCGGACGGCCTAACCGGTTTTTCAGAGCAACAACATACGATGAACGCAGCAATGAGGCTCGATCAGGCCACGATCGTGCTGGTGGAGGACGACCCGGACAGCCGGGAATCGTTGACCTTGTTACTCGAGGCGGAAGGCGCGAAGGTTTGCGCGGTCGCCGATGCGGAAGAGGGCGTCGTGGCGGCGATGCGGTTGCTTCCCGACGCGGTCGTCTGCGACCTCGACTTGCCGGCCATGGATGGCTTCTATCTGATCCAGCGGCTGCGCGACCACGAGATTTGCGGCGGTCATTCCCCCTCGGTGGCGGTGGCCCTCACCGGCCATACCGACGACGCATACCGCCTGCGCAGCATCGGCGAAGGCTTCCAGCATTTCATGACCAAGCCCGCGTTACCCGAAGCGCTCGTGACGCTGCTGCACGACGCGATCGACGCCCGCGCGGCGGGTTGATCGACGCTTCGCAGCGGCTCTCGTGGGAGCGGGTCTTAGACAGAGCAGGCCGGCGCGCGGCGGGAAGATGTCGTTTCTCGAAGCAGCGCACGGCCATCGACGCTTTGCAGCGCGTCACACAGCGTTGCGCACCCAATGTGGCGCGCCGCTATTTCGCCGCGGCCACCGGCGCGGCCGCGCTGGCCGCTTTGGCCGCCTGACAGGCGGCACACAATCCCTTCAATTCGATTTCGTCGCTCGCGAGCCGATAGCCCGCGTCCTCGATCTGCGCGACGAGGGCCTGACGCAGCTTCGGTTGATGCAATTCGGTGACGCTGCCACATTGCTGGCATACGACGAGAATGCCGTGTTGGCATTGCGTCAGATCATGGCAGACCGTGAACGCATTGATCGATTCGATCCGATGCACGAGCCCCACCGACAGTAAAAAATCCAACGCGCGATAGACGGTCGGCGGCGCCGAGCCGGCGTGGATCTGGCGCATTTCGTCGAGCAGCGAATAGGCCTTGGTCGCGCGTCCCGAGTTCAGCAGCAGTTCGAGCACCTTGCGCCGGATCGGCGTGAGTTTTTCGCCGCGTTCGCGGCAATATTCCTCGGCGAGTGCGAGAGCCGCTTCCTGCGACGGGCCATGTGCGTGCGACGGCTCGTGCACGTCGTGATGCGCTCGATGATCGTGTGCATCGGCGGCGGGGGAGGCAGGTGTGGGAGCGACCGGACGGCCGGTCGCGGCGGGCTTGGCGGTTTTCATGCGTCGATTATAGAGGCAGGGGGATGCAAGTGCCGCGCCGGTCGAAGCGTCGAGAGAATCGGGATTCCCCAGATTTGGCTTACAACTGACAACAAACGAAAAATAGGGTCTTTACTGGCAAAAAATGCCTATTCTTTGTCAGTCAGTCGCTGAATATGTTTGATGGGATCTCGATGAGACAACTGCTTCACCCATCGCGGGCAGTAGCCTTAGCCTTTCTCTTTGCGATTGCCGCAGGGACGCTCCTTTTGAGGTTGCCCTTGTCGCAGGCCAAAGGTGAGGCAGCGCCGTGGCTGAGCGCTTTTTTTACCGCTACCTCCGCGGTCTGCGTGACCGGACTCGTCGTTGTCGATACGGGCACCTACTGGTCAAGCTTTGGACAGTGGGTCATCCTCGGCCTGTTTCAGATTGGCGGTTTCGGCATGATGACCGCAGCCACCTTGCTGGGACTCATGGTCAACCGGTCCTTGCCGCTGCGAGCGAAGCTGATCACCCAGGTCGAGACGCACACGCTCCGTCTCGGGGACATCGGCAGCGTGGCGCGCCTGGTGCTCGTCGTGACGCTCGTCACTCAACTGACCACGGCACTCTGGCTGACGGTCAGGCTTCATCTCGGGTACAACATCCAATGGGGCGAGGCCGCATGGAGTGGATGGTTCCATGCGGTCTCCGCGTTCAACAACGCGGGCTTTTCAATTCACCCGGACAGTCTGATGCGCTATGCCGCCGACGCGTCGATGCTGGTACCGGTGATGGTCGCGATTGTCGTCGGCGGAATCGGGTTTCCGGTTCTATACGATCTGCGGGAAAAACTTCGGGGTGCCCGTCGGCTTTCATTGCACACCAGGCTCACTTTAGTGGTCACGGGGGCGCTGCTGCTCGGCGGATTTCTTGCGTTGCTGCTGTTCGAATGGAGCAATCCGCAAACCTTGGGTCCGATGCCGTTAGGAGAGAAGCTCCTTTCGGCAGCTTTCGCCTCGGTATCCGCGCGCACGGCGGGATTCAACTCGCTCGACATCGGCGCAATGAGTCATGACAGCTGGGCCCTGCATTTCTTCCTGATGTTCGTTGGCGGGGGCAGCGCGGGGACGGCAGGGGGTGTCAAGATCGGCACCATCGCCATTCTGGCCTTGCTGGTGATCGCAGAGATCCGCGGGCGTGGCGATATCGAAGCGTTTGGGCGCCGTGTCAGCGCGTCGGCGCAGCGGCAAGCGATTACCGTGGTGGCGCTGGGTGCCGTAATGATCACGGTTGGCACAGTGATCATTTTGCACATCACCGATTTCCCTACCGATCAGGTCATCTTCGAAGTTATTTCGGCATTCAGTACGGTCGGTCTGTCAACGGGTATCACCGGTGATTTGCCTGCGCCGGCACAGTTCGTGATCATCGCGCTGATGTACGTCGGCCGGGTTGGAACCATTACCTTTGCAACGTCGTTAATACTGGTTGAGCGGCGTGCGCAATATAGCTACCCCGAGGAGCATCCAATTGTTGGCTGACCTGTTCAAGATTTCGCTCGCTTTTTCGAAAGGCGACAGTGTGGTCGTCATCGGTTTGGGGCGGTTCGGCTGTGCCGTGGCCCAGTCGCTGCTTCGGCTTGGCCATGACGTGATGGGAATCGACCGGGACGAGCAGCAGGTGCAGTTATGGGCGGACCGGTTGACGCATGCCGTCCAGGCCGATTCGACCAACGTGAATACCCTGCGTCAATTGGGCGTTGCCGACTTCCCTCATGCGATCGTGGGCATTGGAAGCGACCTTTCGGCGAGCCTGATGACCCTGATGGCCCTAACTGAACTTCAGATCAAGGACATCTGGCTGAAGGCGGTGACCACGGAACACGCCCAGATTGCCCAGCGCATCGGCGCGCATCACGTGGTTTATCCGGAAGCGGAGATGGGTGAACGGATCGCTCACCTGATCACAGGCCGAATCGTGGACTACATTGAATTCGGCGAAGGATTTGCCGTCGCCGCGATTCATGCCCCGGCGCCGACACACAACCGTCCGCTCGCAGATTGCGGCGTTCTGGAGGCGTTCGGTGTCATGGTCATGGCCGTCAGGCGCGCTGGCGAAGAGTTCCAGCACGCGGGGCCTGACACGGTTGTTGTGCCGGGGGATCTGCTGATCGTGTCGGGCCCCGCGAGCAGGGTTGAAGAGTTTGCGGGTCGCGCGAATACCTGAACTGTTTCAGCCGACCCGCGCCATGCTCAGGTCAACGGGAAATCCACATACTTCTTGAACCCGGAACGCGTCGTGAGACGCGAATACCAGCGCTCCAGACTCGGCAGCGACGGCCGCTGCAAACCGTCGAGGCCGAACCAGCGCTTCGCGTACGCGCCGATCACGATATCGGCGAGCGTGAACTTGTCGCCTTCGAGAAAGAAGCGGCCCTGCAGATGCGTGTCGAGCAGGCGCCACAGGACGGTGACCGCCTTCGCGTCGGCGGCGAGTTTGGCGGCGTCGCGCTCGGCCTCGGGCGTGCGCACGAGGGTCCAGAACACGGGACGTTCCACTGGCTGCAGCGTCGACAGCGACCAGTCCAGCCAGCGGTCGATGCTCGCGCGCAGTTTCGGCTCGCCCGGATACAGCAGGCTCGATTCGCCGTATTGCATCGCCAGATAGCGCAGGATCGAGTTGGATTCCCACAGCACGAAGTCGTCGTCGACCAGCGTCGGAATCTTGCCGGTCGGGTTCATCGCGAGATAGTCGGGTTCGTTGTTGCGGCCGAATTGCAGGCCCGCGTCGATGCGGTCGAACGGCAGCACGAGTTCGTCGCAGCACCACAAGACCTTCTGGACGTTGACCGAATTGGCGCGTCCCCAGATCGTAATCATCCGGTAAATCCTTTTCTCTTACGGTTGGCAAGCCGCGCGGCATGCGCGGCGTTCAGCCAGTAACGATACACGATGTGCGCGCCTTTGCGCGACGGGGCGCCCGGCCGACATTGCGTTGCGTACAATGACCGCACTCCGGATTGCCCGCTGAAAACACGCATCCCAACTCATTGAGGCACCGCATGGCCCGCATTGTTCCCGACGACTGGAAGAGCCTCGAAGCGACCGGCGCGGCGGCGCGCGAACGTGAAACGCTCGCGCTGCTCGAAAAGGCACTGCCCGCCGACTACACCGTCTACCACGGCGTGCATTGGACGCGCCTGAACCAGAACTTCTCCGTGTTCGGCGAGGCCGATTTCGTGATCGTGAGTCCCGCCGGGCGCCTGCTGATCATCGAGCAGAAGACCGGCTTTCTGCGCGAAACGCCGAAGGGGCTCGTCAAGGTGTATCTGCAAACCGAGCGAAACGTCGCGATCGCGCTCGCCCATACGATCGAGAGTCTGCACCGGCGTTTTACCGCGGCGTTCGGCGCGGGCGCCTATTTCATCGAGGAACTGCTGTACTGTCCCGATCACATCGTCAAGGATGCGGCGATCGCCGGCGTGAATCCCGCGCGCATCGTCGACGCTACGCGGCGCGAGCGTCTCGCGGCGATCGTCCGCGAAGCGCTGCCGGCCGATGAACCGCGGCTTCCCTGCGCGGCGAAAATCCACCACTTTCTCGCCGACGAACTCGCGTTGACGCCCGACACGAGCGCGCTCGTCGGGCAGGCGGGCACGCTCGTCACGCGCCTTTCGGGCGGACTTGCGACATGGGCCCGGCGGCTCGAATTCGCGCCGTTCCGTTTGCGCGTGATCGGCACGGCGGGCTGCGGCAAGACGCAACTCGCGGTGCAGGTGATGAAGGACGCGGTCGCGCGCGGCGAGCGGCCGTTGTACCTGTGCTTCAACCGGCCGCTCGCCGATCACATCGCGCGGGTCGCGCCGCCGGAGGCGAAAGTCGCGAACTATCACCAGCTTTGCGACTGGATCGCGCGCGACGCGGGCCGCGCGCCCGATTTCCGGTCGGCGCAGGTGTTCGATCAACTGGAGGCCGTATTCGCCGACACGCCGATCGAACCGCGCTGGCAATTCGACGTACTGATCGTCGACGAAGGGCAGGATTTCCAGCAGCCATGGTTTGCCGCGCTCGAGCGGCTGCTGCGGCCGGGCGCCGCGTGGTGGTGGCTCGAAGACCCACTGCAGAATCTGTACATGCGTGAGCCGGTCTCGTTGCCCGGCTGGACCACGATGAGAGAAACCACCAATTACCGCAGTCCTCGCGACATCCTCGATTATCTGCGCGACGTGCTGGGCGCGTCGGTGCCGCTGGCCGCGGCACTGACGTCGGGCAGTCCGTTCGACGGCTCCGAGGTTTCGGTGTCGGTCTACGACGAAGCGCAGGGCGCCGAAAGCAGTATCGACGCAACCAAGCGCGCCATCACGCAGGCGCTATCGCTCGGTTTTCGCAAGCAGGACATCGCGGTGCTGTCGTTCCGCGGCCGCGAGGGCTCGGCGATGAGCGCGCTCGATCAGCTCGGACCGCATCGGCTGCGCAGTTTCACCGGCAAATACGATCTGTTCGGCAACCCGGAGTATCGTGAAGGCGACGTGCTGTTCGAGTCGATCTACCGCTTCAAGGGGCAGGCGGCGCCGTGCGTGATCTTCACCGAGATCGACTTCGACGCGTTCGACGAACGCAGCGCGCGCAAGCTGTTCGTCGGCGCGACGCGCGCGACGATGAAGCTGATCGTCGTCGCGTCGCAGCGGGCCGCGCGACATTTGCAGTTGCGCGAGGCGAAGGACAGGTAGCGGCGGCGTTCGGGCGCTGCGCCCACAAGGAACGTTGCGCTCAACTCCACGCCCTTGCGCTCACCAAAATCCCCGTGCGCGTCAGCGCATCCCACCAGATCACGCGCAGCAGCGGCGCTTGCTGCGCGATCAGCAGCGCCTGCACCGGATCGCTTTCGACGAAGTGCGTGACACCCGCGCGCAGCGCCGCGCTCGCCTTGTGCGCGGCCGCGCCGGCGGGGCTGTCGTCGTGCAGGCCGGGCGTGCGCATCGCCAACTGCATGTGAGCGAAGCCGTGTCGCGCGAGCCACGCTTCGGTGCGCGCGCGATCCATCTCCGGGCGGCCCGTGATGATCGTGCGCACCTGCTGCAGGTCGATGCCGGGCAGCACCTCGAACGGCAGCAGCGCGTCGCGCTCGGCGAGCGCGGCGGCGAGGTCCTCGTCGTAGCGCGCGAGCGGTACGTCGGGCAGCAGGATGCCGTCGAGGTCGATCGCGTAGGCCGCGTACTCGTGGTCGTTGGCCATCGCGGGCGCGGCGCCGGCTTCGACGCGCGCCCAGTCGTCGCGGTAGCGCTCGGTGTATGCCTGGCGCTCCCATGGAAAGAGGGCGAAGTAGCCGCGCGCATCGATCGCGTAGTCGGGCTGTGCGCGGCTCAGATCATCGACCGCGGCGGTCAGGGTTTTGACTTCGAGCCCGTGCGCCTGCAGAAACGCGATGCAATCGACGAGCGTAAAACCGCGTCCCGCGATGTCCTCGCACAACAGCACTTTCGATCCGGCGGGCGGGATCGGCAGCGTCGAATCCCATGCGACCGCGCGCGTCTGGCGGTCGTAGCGCAGGAACGCGACCGGCGCGCCGACCGCGTGCGACACCATCAGCGCGAGCGGCGCGCCGCCGCGCAGAATCCCGAGCGCCATCGAGAAATGCTCGGCGAGCAATACGGGTTGCAGCGATTCGATCCAGTGATCGAGCTGTTCGTACGTCAGAGGCAGGACCGGCTTGTTCATGACTATCGAGGCGCCGCGTGGCGCGATGGAAGGCAATGGTCCGCGGGGATGCGCGCGCGGCGCGCGCTGACGCACTGGCGCGACATCGCGGGTCCCCGTTTTTGAGTCAGCGCATTTTGGCGATATTATGCATGCGGGTCAAAGGTCGCGTGTCGGGGTGGCACGCGTTTGACGGCACGGTACGGCGCAACACTTCGCGTGGCATGAGATCGGCTGACCGTGGCGCCGCCCGCGGTCCGGCGAATCAACGAAATCGGATAAAAAAAGCAAATGGCCAATCTGATTGCAACGCTGTGCAACGCAGCCAGCGGAACCGGTGTGCCCTGGCGGATGCGCTGGCTGACGGGGCTGGCGGGACTGATCGTCGGGCTTTCCGTCTGTTGCGCGCATGCGCAGCCGGGCGCGCGGCAGTCGCCGGCGCTGGCGCTCGACGTGCAGGGCAAGATCGCCAATACCAACGACGCCGCGCATCGCACCTATCACTTCAACGAGGCTCAACTGCTCGCGCTGCCCGTGCATACGATCACGACCTCGACCACCTGGACGCCGCGCTCGACGTTCACCGGGCCCAGGCTCGCCGACATCCTGAAGGTCGTCGGCGCGCACGGCACCCAGATCGAACTCCACACGTTCGACGACTACACCTACACCGTGCCGGTGTCGGACTGCGAACGCTACGGCGTGATCGTCGCGTACAGCATGAACGGCCGGCGCCTGAAACTCAGCGACTTCGGGCCGCTGTTTCTGATCTATCCGCGCGACGCTTTTCCAGATGAACTGACTGGCGCGGTCGGCGACTCGAAATTCGTATGGCAGATCAAGGCCCTCATCGTCAAATAGCGCGCCGTCCGTGGCGGCGCGTGTTGAACGTGCTGATCTGGCTGATGGCGCTCGCGGCGCCCGCCGGCGCGATCGGCTATCTGCTCTATGCGAACCTGTTGAACCCGCGCGCGACCGAGCAGCTGACCGGTACCTACGACGGTTTCTACTGGGACGCCGCGCAACTGCAGATCGCGTACGCGCGCTTCGAGAACCAGCTGCTGCTGTATCAGTCCGGTGCCGACGACGATTATCAGCAGTTGCAGCTGCGCTTCCAGCTGCTGCAATCGAAGCTGCGCGTGATGGCCGGCTCGACGCAGCGGCTTTCCGCGCAGCTCGCTCTGTTGCAACGGCAGCTCGACGAAATCAAGACGCTCGAGACTGTGCTCGACGACATCCAGCCCGAGATCGAGGTACTGCAGGGCGACCGTGCGCGTGCCGCGCGGATCGACGCGCAGCTGCGCCAGCACTGGAGCGAGGTCAACGATCTCGCGCTGTCGCGCCGTTTCGCCGATGTCGCCGACCGCGAGGCGATGAACCGCGATTTCATCGACAAGCGCCGCTTTCTGTTCGCGGGCGGTCTGGTGCTGCTATTGCTGTCGGCGGCGGCGACGCTGCTGCTCGTGCTCAACGGCCGGCGCCGCACGCGGCTCATGCGCCAGCAGCGCGCGGCGCTGGAAGCCGAGCATCAGGCGAGCCGCGCGGCGCGCGAGGCGAGCCTCGCGAAGGATGCGTTTCTCGGCATGATCGGCCATGAACTGCGCACGCCGCTGCATGCGATCGTCTCGTCGGTGGAACTGCTCGGCTTCACCTATCACTCGGAGGCCGACCGCAAGGTGATCCAGCGGCTCGAAACCGCGGCGCGCCATCTCGAGGCGCAGATGAAGGACCTGACCGACTACGCGCGCCTTGGCGCCGGCAAGCTCGAACTGCGGCACCAGCATTTCGAGCCGCGCGAGCTGCTGGCGTCGATCGTCGATGAACACACGATGTCCGCCAGGACGCGCGGGCTCGAGCTCGAAAGCGAGGCGAGCGGCGCGAGCGGGCTCGTCGAGTCGGACCCGCACCGCATCCGGCAGATCGTCAACAACCTCGTCACCAACGCGATCCGCTACACCGAGGCCGGCACGGTGCGCGTCGAACTGCGGCAAGAGCCGGCGCTGCTGGTTTTCGTCGTCAGCGATACGGGGCCGGGCGTGCCGTCCGAACAGATCCCGCTGATCTTCGAGGAGTTCACGCAGCTCGACGCGTCGCGCACGCGCCGCTTCGAAGGCGCGGGGATGGGGCTCACGATCGTGCAAGGGCTCGTGAAGCTGTTCGGCGGCACGGTGGATGTCGCGAGCACGGTCGGCGAGGGCACCAGCTTCACGGTGACGATCCCGGTCGTGCCGGTCGCAACCGTCGAGCCGGCCGAGGTCGCGGAGCAAGCCGAGCCGGACGGCGCGCAGCCGTGCGTGCTGATCATCGACGATAACCGGCTGATCCGCGAGTCGCTCAGCGAAATGGTCGCGCACATGGGCTACGACTCGCTCGCATTCGGCAATGCCAACGACGCGCTCGCGTGGCTCGACACCCACCGCTGCGAAGTGGTGCTGCTCGATCTGCACATGCCGGAGCGCGATGGCTACACGTTTCTCGAAGACTTCGCGACGCGCGACGGACCGTCGGCGGGCGTGCCGGTGATCGTGGTCAGCGCGTACGCGCCGGAGGTCGTGCGGAATGGCGAAAGTGGCGCGACTGGCGTGCCGTCGGTGTTCGAGGCGCTGTTAAAGCCAGTCCATTACGAGGATCTGAAGCACGCCCTGCAGCGGGCGCTGGCGGCGCGGCATCAGGCGTGAGCGCGTGAAGGCGGCGCTGCCGCGAACGGGGCGCGCATCGGCGCCCGCGCTTTAGGGGCGGTTCAGCCGCTTCGACAGATCGGCGACGAGGATCGCCATGCGCGCGGGCTTCTCGTAGCACGCGACGTCGAAATCGCGGATCACCTCGCTGATCTCCGATTCGCTGGCCTTGCCGGTCAGCAGTTCGCCGGTCAGCACGAAGATCGGCGCGTCCGGGTTCTCCGACGCGCGCACCGCGCGAATCGCGGCCGCCGAGGTCTGCGAGCCGAACAGCCAGTCGATGATCACGCCGTCGAACACCTGCGTCTGCAACTGCTCGCTGAAGGCCGCGAGCCCATAGATCGCGACCGCCGTGAAGCCGCTGCGCTCCAGATAATCGCGCAGGTTATCGGCGCTTGCACGATCGTCGTCGACCACCGCGATGGCCGGCTTGTCGGTCTCGGCGCGGCGCGGATAGATCTCGATCTTGTGGACTTCGTACGCGCTCTGATACAGCGCGCCATCATGACGCGAGACGCGCCATTGACCGAGCCGCGAATAGGCGACGAATTCCGGGCGGCTACCCGGTTCGAGCGCCGCGCCGACCCACGCGGTGCAGGCGATTTCGGTCGCGCCGATGCAGAACACCGCCTCCTGGGCGATCGCGCCGACGACGCCCGGATCGAGCGACTGCGCGCCGAACAGCTGCGCCGCGGGTTCGTCGAATACCTCGGCGACTTTCTTGATCTGCGACAGCGTCCACGGACTATTGCCGCGCAGTTTGCGGTGCCCCTGAGAAAAACTCAGATCGAGGATGCGGCATAGCTCCGTGGTTTGCTGTCGCTTGCCGATTCCATGCCTGCTCATCAACTCGCGCACGCGCTCGGCAACCGCGATGGAGTCGGGTGAGTGTGTTTCGTTGGCCATGCTGGGTGAAAATCCGCCGGGTTAAAAGGTACATCTGGAGCGCGGTCGGCAGGCGCAAGCCGACCCTGCGCATGCTATGCGCATGAATCGGTCACGCGGGGACAGCAAATGTACCGTAAAAAAAATCACCATTTATGATTTTGTCAGACCGGCCGCCGAGTCCGCTGATGCAAGCGACGCCATGGCCGTGCCGGCGACTTTTGATGCATTGAGCATCAAAAGGCATTCTACCGGTGAAACGATGACGAAACCGTAGGGAATCCACGAATGAGTAGTGCGCAAGGCGACGGATCCGGCCGCTTGCCGCAAAGCCCGGTAGGTCCGCCCTTGCGGAAAAGCCAGCCGAGAGGCGCAATGAAAAGTGTGTCCGGAGGGATCGGGTTTGCGCCGGCACGCGCGGTCCGCGTTCAGCTTGCCGGCATCGTGTCGAGCCGGGCCGCCGAATTTTGAAGTCCTTTGAAAATCCGCTCGGCGACCTTGCCCGGAAAGCGCTCGGGCAACTCCGCCGAGACCCGCTCGATCACGCCCGGTGTCTGCTCGATCAGACGCTGGATCAGCGGCTCGGCGTCGGCGCCGTACGAGCATTTCAACGCCATCGCGTTGAAGTGTCGCCGCTGCACGTCGCGAAACGCATCGTGCTTGCTGCGCGACCATAGACCCATCGCAAGCCGCGCCTTGTACCACGACCACTGGTTCGGGCCGTTGCCCTCGACCGGCCAGATCGACATCACGTCGTAAAGCGGCGTCAGACGGTACTGGCCACCGGCGAGCAGGCGGATGCTGAAGTTCTTCGCGTGGCCGTCCGGCGCGGCCAGCATCCAGAACAGGATCTGGCTCGCGAGCAGGGTCTCGATGTCCTGCCGCGCCTCGACCGATTGCTGCAGAATCCGCGCGAGGTCGAGCACGCCGGGGCCGCCCTCGTTTTCGTACTTGCGATGCGACGGCACGCCGTAGACCTGGCAGAAATCTTCCTGCGGCAGACGCAGCAGCCAGCGGCCGCTCGAATGCATCTGCCGGTCGAAGCGTTCGACGGCGAGCACGCGCTGCTTGCCGAACCTGAGCACCTCGGTGTTCGCGACCGGCAGGCCGAACGCGCGCAGAATCCGCAGACACAGCCACTCGTTTTCGACCGACGTGCTGAGATCGGCGAGCCGGTTGCCGACCAGCCCGAGCGGCAGCTTGAAGATATGCGTGGTCGGCGTCGCGCCGTGCGGCCGTTGCCATTGGCCGTCGTGCCACAGCAGCGCGGTTTTCTCCTGCGCGCCGGCGAGCGAGATGCGGAAATCGTCAAATTCGTCGGGCGCGCCGAGCGTCGGTTTGCCGACCGTCTGCGCGAGCAGCGCCTCGATGTCGTCGTCGGAAAGCGGCGTGCCTTCGATGCGCTGGACCCCGGCCGGCGCGTCGTCTTCGGCGAGCAGCTGGACCGCGCCGACGCAGTCGCGGCCGATGGCCTGCAGCAGGTCGAATGCTTCGAGCGTTTCGGTCCGGTAGCGCTGCGCGATGCGTTTGCGGATGACGTCGCTGTCGGGCAGCAGGTTGTCGAAGTAGTTGAGCACCCGCGGCCCTTTGTGCGTCATGTTGCCGGGCGTGAACGGCAGCGACAGCGACAGCGGACGACCCGCGGGCGACGCGATCCAGGCGGCGTCGTAGGCGAACTCCATCGGGCCGCGCGCGGGCAGCCGCCAGAGCCCGACGCGCTCGCCGTTGGCCCACACCGACAATGCCTTCGAAGCGGTTTGCCGGGCCATCTCACCACTCGACGTTCGGTGCCGGCTCGGAGCTCGGCTGATTTTTGTCGCGCAACTGCAGTTGCAGGCCGTAGGCGCCGCACAGCGCGAGCAGTTGGGAGAGCGTGAGCCCGCTCGCATCGGTTTCGAGCGCGGAAATGCGGCTTTGGCTCACGCCGACGCGCGCGGCGGCCTCGGTCTGCGTGAGGCCGGCCTGGCGGCGGCTGGCCGCCAGCAACTGCGCGAGCTGGTCCGACGTGGCGATCAGGTGGAGCATGGCGGATTATCTGCGAGACGAATAAACGCAATTTATGCGTGACACGAATATTTGTCAAATATTTGCGTGACGCATAATCGACGAATATTCGTGTGACGGATAATCGGGCATTCCGGCAGGCGCCGGCCGCGCTGTCCCGGCTGCGACCAGCCGCGGTGCCGACGTCGCTCGTCATTGCGGACGATGGCTCCCACTGCGAAGATGACGCCCACATCGCCAATCCGCCCACCCATGACCACGACTTACCCGCTGCACTCGACCTTCACGCCCTCCGACCAACCGTTTCCCAGCCACGCCGACGTCGTGATCGCTGGTGCCGGCATCATGGGCTGCGCGGCCGCTTATTACCTGGCGCGGCGCGGCCTGTCGGTGGCGGTCCTCGACAAGTCGCGGATCGCCGGGCAGCAGTCATCGCGCGCGTGGGGCTTCGTGCGTCAGCAGGGTCGCGAAGCCGCGGAGGTGCCGCTGATGATGGCCAGCATTCCATTGTGGAAAGAACTCGAACGTGAGCTGAATTTCGATCTCGAATGGCGCCAGGGCGGTTGCCTGTATGTCGCCACCCATGATGAAGACTGGACATCGTTTCAGCAATGGACCGAGGTCGCACGTCAGTATGGCCTCGATACCCGCACGCTCGAGCGCAGGCAGATCGACGCCGTGGTGACCGGCATGCAGGGCCCCGCGCTCGGCGGCCTGTACACGCCAAGCGACGGTCAGGCCGAGCCGCGCCGCGTCGCCGCGGCCTTCGCGGCACGCGCGGCCGAAGCCGGCGCGCTGTTTTTCGAGGGCTGCGGCGTGGTCGGCGTCGAACGCGCGGGCGGTGCGATCGCTGGTGTGGTCACCGAGCGCGGCACGATTCGTACCTCGCGTCTGATCTGCGTGGCCGGCGCGGGCAGCTGGCGGCTGCTCGGAACGCTCGGTCTCGAACTGCCGCAGCAGGCCGTGCGCGGTACCTGCATGCGCACCAATCCGTTGCCGCCGATCACGGCGTCGACCTTCTGGGGCCACGGTCTCGGCATCCGGCAGCGCGCGAACGGCGCGATCAATCTCGCCGACGACATGCAGGTCGACGTCGACATGACGCTCGGTCATTTCCGCGCGCTGAAATGGTTTTTGCCCGAACTGTGGACGCAGCGCGAGAAGTTCAGCTTCCATCTGAACGGCGCCTGTTTGCACGATCTGCGCGAACGTCTGCCGGGCGGCGTGCCCGACGCCGAACGCGTGCTCTATCCGCGCGACCCGCATCCGCAGCCGAACGCGCGCCACGCGCCGCGCGCGCTGAAAAAGCTGCGCGCACTGTTTCCGGCGTTGCGCGACGCCCAGGTGGTCGAGGCGTGGGCGGGGCTGATCGACGTGTTGCCCGACGGCATTCCGGTGATCGATGCGCCGCCGCAGGTCCCGGGCCTGACGATCGCGACCGGCTTCTGCGGTCACGGTTTCGCGATGGGGCCGATCGTCGGCAAGCTGCTGGCTGAACTCAACGATGGCGGCGAGGCGTCGCTCGATCTGTCGGCGTTCCGTTTGCAGCGTTTCTTCGACGGCACGATGAAGCGGCCGTGCAGCATGCTGTAACCCCGCGCGACCCGACCCGATACAACCCAACCCGACCGATACCACCGATGACCGAACCCGTTCTCCGCCACGCCGACGTCCCGTACTACACGCAATGGGGCAGCCCCGAGTGGGTGCGCGCCATCGTCGAACAGCAGCGCGACCCGTGCGACGATCCGCACTGGCAGCGCAGCGGTTTCGCCGACCCCGAGCGCTATCGCTTCTGGGCGCAACGCCTGTGCGGGCTGACGTGCCTCGAGTCGGCTCTCGACTACTGGAGCATCGATCACGCGCCGCGCGCCGCACTGCTCGACGACGCGCTGCGGCACGGCGTATACCGGTTGCGCGACGATGGTGGCGTCGACGGTCTGATCTACCGGCCGTTCGCCGACTGGGCGGGCCCGGCGTTCGGCCTCGATATCGAGGTGCTGCCGCAGGCGTCGCTCGAGGAGATCGCGGCGCGGCTCGACGACGATACGCTCGCGATCGTGTCGGTCAGTCCCGAGATCCGCTATCCGGAGCGGACGAACCAGCGGCGGGGCGGTCATCTGATCCTGCTGCACGGGCGGGATCGCGGCGGCGTGTGGTTTCACAACCCGTCGGGCGTCGCGCCGCACCAGTCCGACGTGTACCTGCCGTTCGCGACGATCTCGCGTTTCCATGCAGGGCGGGGGATGACGCTCAGCCGCGGCACGAGGTAGCCGGCGCGCTGGGCATGAAGCGGAGTTCGCGATTCGGCGGGCAGTAGACGTCCACACGACTGGTCAATTTTTTCGCGCTCGGTTACGGTGACGTCATGCCCACTCCATCCCCCATTGGATCGTTCCGCCCATGACCCGCCCGATCACGCAGATCTTCGACGCCGCCGCCACCGCGCGGCTGATGCCTTACGCAGCGCTTGTCGACGCGTTGAGGCGCGCTAGCATCGACTACGCGCAACGACGCATCGTGAGCCCCGAGCGGCTCGTCGTGCCGCTGAACGCCGGCGGCGTCATGCTGTCGATGCCCGCCACCGCGCCCGATCTCGCGATCCACAAGCTCGTCAATGTGTGCGCGAGCAACGGTGCGCGCCATCTGCCGACGATCCACGGTCAGGTCATGGCCTTCGATGCCGATACCGGCGAGACGCTGTTCATCCTCGATGGTCCGACAGTGACGGGGCGCCGGACCGCTGCGATGTCGATGCTCGGCATCGCGACGTTCGCCGCGGGCGCGCCGCGTGAATTCCTGCTGATCGGCACCGGCACGCAGGCGCTCAATCATCTGGAGGCGATCGGCGAACTGTTTCCCGACGCGCGCGTGTGGGTCAAGGGCAGCGCGCCCGCGCGCGCCGAAGCGTTCTGCGCGGCGCAGCGCGGCAAGGTGCGTGAGCTGCGGCCGCTCGCGGATGCGGGCGCGACGATTCCCGCTTCGGTCGACGTCGTGATCGCGTTGACCACGAGCAAACAGCCGGTCTACGACGAGACGGCGCGCGCCGAGCGGCTCGTGATCGGCGTCGGCGCTTTCACGCCGCAGATGGTCGAGATCGGCGCGACTACGATCGCGGGCAGCGCGCTGTTCGTCGACGATCAGGCTGGCGCAATGCACGAGGCCGGCGATTTCATCCAGGCCGGTGTCGATTGGGCGCGGGTGGGCGGGATCGCCGCGGTGCTCGAGCAGACGCAGCCCTTGCCGGCGGGGCCGGTGGTGTTCAAGAGCGTAGGCTGCGCGGCGTGGGATCTGGCCGCGTGCCGGGTCGCGCGTGACGCGCTGGCGCGCGGCTGACCGTCAGCGGCCCAACCGGCAAATAATCCCGCAAAATATCCCGAAAAAACGACTGTCTGGCGCGCAAGGTTGGCAACTTGCGCTAACCTGCGGCAGATGCTGCCGTGCAAACTATCTCAAAACGTTGCACCATAGATGTTTGCCGGAAAAAGCGCCATAGCGGACGTGAGCCGTAGCCCGTCCGCCCGCCGCCGATTCCTGATCGACGCCTTCCCCCTAGACGCTGCGACCGTGCCATGACGACCCAACAAGCTCCTGCCACACCTGACCTGCCGCTCGACATGATCATCTTCGGCGGCACCGGCGACCTGTCGTTCCGCAAGCTGCTGCCCGCGCTGTACATGGCGCATCTGCACTGCAACCTGCCGCCCGACACCCGCATTCTGACGATCGGGCGCAAGCCCTGGTCGCGCGAGGAATACATCAGCGAATTCATGGAGCAGAAGGCCAAGCCCTTCATCGACGAAAAAGCGTTCGACGCGTCGGCGTGGGACAAATTCCTCGCAATTTTCGAATACGTGCGGATGGACGTCGATGCGGCCGAGGACTACCTGCGCCTGAAGGAAGCGTCGCGCGACGGCGTGAACCGCGTGTTCTATCTGGCGACGTCGCCGGATCTGTTCACCCATATCTGCGACAACCTGTCGTCGGCCGGGCTCGTCGATGGCAATTCGCGGGTGGTGCTCGAAAAGCCGCTCGGCCACGATCTCGCGTCCGCTCAGGAGATCAACAACGCGGTCGGCAAGCATTTCGAAGAAGCGCAGATCTACCGGATCGACCACTACCTCGGCAAGGAAACCGTGCAGAACCTGATGGTGCTGCGCTTCGGCAATCCGATTTTCGGGCCGCTGTGGCAGGCGCCGTACATCAAGAGCGTGCAGATCACGGTGGCCGAAACGGTCGGCGTGGGCAGCCGCGCGGGGTTCTACGACAAGACCGGCGCGCTGCGCGACATGGTGCAGAACCACCTGCTGCAACTGCTGTGCATCGTCGCGATGGAGCCGCCGGTGTCGCTCGATCCCGACGCGGTGCGCGACGAAAAGCTGAAGGTGCTGCGCTCGCTGCGGCCGATGACGCCCGAGGACATCGCGCGCGACACGGTGCGCGGCCAGTACACGGCGGGCGCGGTGGATGGCGAGGCGGTCAAGGGCTACCTCGAGGAAGACAACGTGCCGGCGGGCAGCCGCGCCGAAACCTTTGTCGCGTTGCGCGCGCGGATCAACAACTGGCGCTGGGCCAACGTGCCGTTCTTCCTGCGCACCGGCAAGCGGATGCAGAAGAAGCTGTCGGAGATCGTCATCGAATTCTCCGATCTGCCGTTCTCGATCATCCCGAGCGGTGGACGAACCTACGGCAATCGCCTGGTGATCCAGTTGCAACCCGAAGAGTCGATCCAGTTGCAGGTGCTCGCGAAAGAACCGGGCAGCGGCATGCACATGCTGCCGGTGAGCCTGAACCTCGACCTGCAGCAGGCGTTCACCGAGCGTCGCGCGGAAGCCTATGAGCGGCTTCTGATCGACGTGATCCGCGGACGTCTGACGCACTTCATGCGCCGCGACGAACTCGAAGCGGCATGGGCGTGGGCCGAGCCGGTTCTCGAAGGCTGGGCGAAGTCGGGCGAGCGGCCGCGCTCATACTCGGCGGGCACGTTCGGACCGGCGGCATCGACCGCGTTGATGACGCGGGAGAACGCCGTGTGGGCGGAGGAATCGCAGTAACGGGCTTTTGACAGCGCGCTATTCGAAGCGGCTCGCGACGTTGCAGTGGCGTCGCGAGCCGCTTTTGCGTGTGCTGTCGTTGCCGCGCTGATCATTCGTCATTCATACGGCTTGCGCCTATGATGGTTTCCTTGTCCGCGTCACTCAGCGGCATTCCAAACGGGGCATCGATGGGGCGAATTCTCGTGGCATTGATCTGGGCGGCAAGCGTGGCAATCACACTCGATCTCACGGCTTGCGCCAGCAGCAGTCTCGATGCCCGGAGCGATCCGCCGAAGGTGATCATCGACAGCGACTACAACACGCTCGGCGACGACGGCCAGCTCGGGGTGATGGCCGCGCAATTGCAGGCGCAGGGCTCGCTGAAAGTGCTCGGCATTACCGTGGTGTCGGGCAATCAGTGGCTGAAGCAAGGTGTTGCCGATGCGCTGAAATCGGTCGAACGACTCGGCGTCGAACAACAGATCGGCGTCTATGCGGGCGCCAACTACGCACTGACGCACGACTTCAAAACGATCCAGCGGGAACTGAAGGAATTCCCCGGCGGCGATGGCTATGTTGGCGCATGGAGCAAGCCCGAGCCGAAATCGGCTCGCGACCTCGTCGCGCCGCCGGACGGCTTCGCGACGCACACGAAGGTGCAGAGCCAGAGCGCGATCGACTTCATCGCCGAATCGGTCAAGCGGTACCCGGGCGAGGTGACGATCCTCGCGATCGGCCCGCTGACCAACATCGCGTTGGCCACGCGCGAGCATCCCGAGATCGTGCCGCTGATCAAGCAGATCATTTACATGGGCGGCGCGATCGACGTGCGGGGCAATACCACGCCCACCGCCGAATTCAACTGGTGGTTCGATCCCGCAGCGGCGAAAGCGGTGCTGCGTCTGCCGATCAAACAGGCGGTGATTCCGCTCGACGTGACGGATACCGTGAAAATGGACAAGGCACTGTACGATCGCGTCGCGCACGATCCGGCGAAGCAGACCATCATCACGCAACTGTTCAGGACGCTGAACGGCTACGGATACGACGGCAAGAACGGCTTCGAGACCAATCCGAACTACACGACGAACATCTGGGACACGCTGACGCTCGCTTATCTGATGCATCCGTCGTTCGCGACGCAGACCGTCGAGGAGTGGGTGGATGTGGATACGGGCTTCGGCGCCAACGATGGCAAGGCCACGGGCTACACGAGTTCGCCGCCGCCGGGTTTGCAGAAGATGACGGTCGTCAAACGATTTGATAATCCGGCGTTTTTTAATTTCTATGTCGATCTGCTGACGCGGCCGGTGCCGGTGCGGCCGTTGGACTAGTCAACGCGCGAGCGCCGCGCGCCCGCACCCGCACCCGCACCCGCTTCACGCGGGATGCAGGCCGCGCAGCAACTGACGCACGCGCGACAGATCCTGCTCGACGTGCCCGGCTTTCTCGAACAGTTCCGCGAGCCAATCGACGAACGCGCGCACGCGCGGCGACACGCGGCGGTTCTTCACATACGCGACCGAGACCGGCATCGGCACGGGTTTCCATTGCGGCAGCACTTCATGCAGCAAGCCCGAATCGAGGTAAGGCTGCGCGGCGATGCGCGCGGGCTGGATCATGCCGAGGCCTTGCAGTCCGCAGGTCAGGTACGCCTGTTCGTCGCTGACTTGTACGAAGCCGTTGAGCTTGACCTTGCGCGCTTCACCGCTCACTTCGAAATCGAAGTCGCATTCGCGGCCGCTATGCGGCGACACGCAGTTGACCGCGACGTGCGCGCGCAGATCGTCGAGATCGGCGGGCGTGCCGTGGCGGGCCAGGTAGGCCGGACTCGCGCAGGTGACCTGATCGAGCGTGCCGAGTTGCCGCGCGACGAGATTGGAATCGGGCAATTCACCGAGCTGGATGCTGCAGTCGATTGCTTCGGAGACCAGATCGACGGTGCGGTTGCTGACGCCGATCGCGAGGTCGAGGTTCGGGTAACGGGTGTGGAAGTCGTCTAGCGACGGCAGCACGATTGCACTCGCTACCGCGCTGGGCATTTCGATGCGGAGGCGGCCGGTGAGTTTGTCGGTCGAATTACGGAGGCTGGCTTCCATTTCGTCGATGTCGGCCAGGATTTGCGCGCAGCGTTCGTAATAGGCTGCGCCTTCTGGTGTGATGCTCAGGCGGCGCGTCGTGCGGACTAACAGCGCTGTGCCCAGCAGGGCTTCCAGGTTCTGGACGATCGTCGTCGCCGTTGCACGCGGAATGTTTAATGACTCCGCTGCGCGGGTGAAACTGTTGGTGTCCACAATTCGGATGAATGTGCGCATTGCAGTTATTCTGTCGATCACTGGGATGCTCCAAATGGTTTTCTGTTTTTTTGCCTGCGGCGGATTTGTCTTTGTTCTTAGGGCGTTGGCCTTTCCTTGATTTCTTGTCGGTCTATTGGCGTTGCCCTGTGCGGGGCGGCACCTACTTTCTTTGCTGCTGCAAAGAAAGTAGGCAAAGAAGACAGCTCAAACCGCTAATTCTTAAGCGGGCACCGTGCTCCACGAATGGCAGTGGTGCATCTGGAATCCGTGCCCCCGCACATTCCACGGCAGTGACAAAGCCGTCATCCATCCCGCTCCGCACTACGTGCGTCGCGGACGGGTATGCAAGGAAAACCAGACTGTTTTTTTAGGTTGGTGAGGCCATCGGCTGCGCCTCGGCGACGCGCCGAAACAACCAATGGTTTGAGAACAGCGCTTCGGCGCGCGCAGCGCCGCCGGAGGAATGACGGCCTTGTCACTAACGCGGAGTGTGCGGGAACACAGATTCCAGATGCACCACTACCCGCGGTATACAGAGGGACCCGCTTAAGAGTTAGCGGTTTAAAGCTGTCTTCTTTGCCTACTTTCTTTGCAGCAGCAAAGAAAGTAGGTGCCGCCCCGCACAGGGGCAACGCCAATAGACCGACAAGAAATCAAGGAAAGGCCAACGCCCTAAGAACACAGAAAAAAGTGCGAAGGCAAAAAAACACAACAACAAAACAGAACCCCGCGCCGCAGGCGCAAAAAAACCACCCGCCGCGCGGCCAAAAAAGTTGCTATTACTTCCGCATCGAATCCATATCAACCACAAACCGATACTTCACATCGCTCTTGAGCATGCGCTCATACGCTTCATTGATCTTCTGCATCGGAATCATTTCAATATCAGAAGTAATGCCATGCTCGCCACAGAAATCGAGCATCTCCTGCGTCTCGGCAATACCGCCAATCAGCGAACCAGCAAGGCGCCGCCGCTTGAAGATCAGATTGAACACCTGCGGCGACGGATGATCGTGCTCCGGCGCACCCACCAACGTCATCGTGGCGTCACGCTTGAGCAGATTCAAAAACGGATTCAGATCATGCTGCGCAGCCACCGTATTGAGAATGAAATCGAAGCTATTCACATGCGCTTCCATCTCCTGCGGATTCTTCGAAACCACGACTTCATGCGCGCCAAGTCGCTTCGCACCCTCGATCTTCGACGGCGAGGTCGTAAACAGCACGACATGCGCGCCCATCGCCCGAGCCAGCTTCACACCCATATGGCCGAGTCCACCGAGGCCGACAATCCCGACCTTCTTGCCCGGGCCCACGCCCCACGTGCGTAGCGGCGAATACGTGGTGATGCCCGCGCACAGCAGCGGCGCGACACCCGCGGCGTCGAGATTTCGCGGCACGCGCAGCGTGAAAGCCTCATCGACGACCAGTTGCGTCGAATAGCCACCGTAAGTGACCTGTCCGTCGACGCGATCGACACCGTTATACGTGCCCACCCAACCGTTCTCGCAATACTGCTCGAGACCTTCCGCGCAGCTCGAACAGGTGCGGCACGAATCGACCAGACAGCCGACCGCGACCAGTTCACCGACCTTGTACTTCGTCACGTTCGGACCAACCGCGGTCACACGGCCTACGATCTCGTGGCCCGGCACGACCGGGTAGATCGTGTTCTTCCATTCGTTGCGCGCCTGATGCAGGTCGGAATGGCACACGCCGCAGTACAGCACTTCCATCTGCACGTCATGGGCGCGCGGTGCGCGGCGCTGGATTTCAAATGGGGCGAGCGGCGCGGTGGCGTCGGTCGCTGCATAGGCATACGTCGTGCTCATGGATGGCTCCAGCAAAGAGGGTGATGGCGCAACATGCGACGCGCCGACGATGCGCAACACTGGGTTGCGGATGCGGCGGGCCGCAGCATGAACCGGGATCGGGGCGCGAGCGTTGGGGGCCGCCATTGGCAAGCAGTCGGCGCATGGCGGTCGATGACCGCGCACGCTGCGCGCGTCGAAAAAGGCGATCCGGCAGGGTTCCCATCTTAGGGACCCGGCGCCGCCCGGGGAATACCTGATCGTCTTGAAGGTTTGCCTAAAACTCTGGAGGGGCAGCGCGACAGGCTGTTTGATGCTAAATTTCAAGCATTATTCTCCTGGCCGTCGCCATATCGTCATGTCCACTCAAGCTGTCGGTTCCATTCCGGAAGACCCCGCGCAACGCCGCTTGCTCGAACTGTTCAACCTGCTCGCGCCGAATGCCGGCATGACGCGCTCGAGCCTCGAAGGCGTCAGCCTGCTGCGCGCGAATCGTCCGATGCCTCGCATGCCGGTCATGTACGAGCCGAGCATCGTGATCGTCTGTCAGGGGCGCAAGCGCGGCTATCTCGGCGATCAGGTGTTCCAGTACGACGCGCAGCAGTACCTGGTGCTGTCGGTGCCGTTGCCGTTCGAATGCGAGACCGAGGCAAGCGAACAGGAGCCGTTTCTCGGCATGTCGGTGCGCGTCGATCTGACGATGGTCGCCGAACTGCTGATGGCGCTCAACGAAACCCAGGGCCTCGCGCAATACGAACCGGCCGGCATGTATTCGACGCCGCTCGATGCCGCACTGAGCAGCGCGGTGCAGCGTCTGCTGGAGGCGCTCGCGTCGCCGCTCGACGCGCAAATCCTGGCGCCTGGCATCGTCCGGGAAATCTGTTATCGCGTGTTGACCGGCGAGCAGGGCGGCGCGATCCGCGCGGCGCTCACGCATCAGAATCACTTTGGCCGCATCGCGAAAGCGCTGCGGCGCATTCATGCGGACTATCACGCGTCGCTCGACGTCGATACGCTCGCGGCGGAGGCCGGCATGAGCCTCGCGGTGTTTCATGCGCAATTCAAGGCGGTCACCGCGACCTCGCCGATGCAGTACGTGAAGACCACGCGTCTGCATCACGCGCGTCTGTTGATGGTGCAGGATGGCTTGAATGCGGGCGCGGCCGCCGTGCGGGTCGGTTACGAAAGCGCGTCGCAGTTCAGCCGCGAGTTCAAGCGGCTGTTCGGCCTGAGTCCCGTCGACGAGGTCAAGCGCATGCGCGTCGCTCACGATGCGCCGCCGCCGCGCGCGCACAAGCCGGTGCCGCGTTATGTGACCGCGGTCTAAAGTCCGCTGAACCAGTTGTAGCCCTGATCTTCCCAGTAGCCGCCCGGGTTCGTGTTGGTCACGAACATCGCGACGATGTGCTTCGGGTTCTTGAAGCCGAGCTTGGTCGGCACGCGCAGCTTCAGCGGATAGCCGTATCTGGCCGGCAGCGGCGCGTTGCGGAAATCGAGCGTCAATTGCGTTTGCGGATGCAGCGCGCTCGCCATGTCGAGGCTCGAGTAATAGCGGTCCGCGCATTTGAAACCGACGTAGCGCGCGCTCAGATCGGCACCAATCAGTTCGAGAAACGTGCGAAACGGCACGCCGCTCCATTGTCCGATCGCGCTCCATCCTTCGATGCACACGTGACGCGTGATCTGCGAGACCTGCGGCAACCTGCGCAGCTGCTCGAGACTCCAGCCGCGTTTATCCGCGACGAGCCCCGATACTTCGAGCCGATAGGTCGAGCCGTCGATATCGGGCGCGTCGAACTCGGGATAGAACGCGTTGAACGGAAACGGATCGGTGATATCGCGCGCCGAATAGGTCGGCGCGAGTTTGTTGCGATTGAACAGCCACGCCTGCACGCGGTCGTTCCAGCGCGACATCGCCCATAGCACCTTGTCGACGGAATCGTTGTCCTGCAGGTTGCAGCCGGACAGCATCGCGAGCGCGCCGATCGATAGCGAGGAGCGCAGAAACAAGCGGCGTTGCAACTGCTCGATCCGCGGCCGGTGCTCGGCAAGCACGATGCGTGAGCGGCGCGCGTCTTCTGTTTGGGCGTGGGTATCGTTCGCCGTGTCGGTTCGTTGCGGGGCGCTCATGCGCGAGTCCTCTGGGAGGCTTGATCGATGCGCTGCGCGCTGCGCCGGGCGCGTCCGGTGAACATCGGCGGCAACGTGCGCGGCACCAGCAGCACCAGCAGCAGATGCACGACGACAAAGCCGACCACGCCGGCCATCGCGACGAAATGCACGCGGCGCGCAAAATCGAAGCCGCCGAACAGCGCGGTTAGCCACGACAATTGCACCGGCTTCCAGATCGACAGTCCCGATGCGACCAGCAGCAAGCCGAGCAGCAGTACCAGCAGATACAACGCGCGCTGCACGGCGTTGTACTTGCCGGTTTCGTGCGGCAGTCTTAGGTGCAACGCCAGCGCCGCGTCGCGCGCCAGCTCGCGGGCACGCACCGGCAGCAGCTTGCGACGCAAATGGCCGCTCGCGACGCCATGCGCGAGATACAGCAGGCCGTTCGCGCACAGCAGCCACATCGCCGCGAAGTGCCATGCGATCGAGCCGCCGAGCCATCCGCCGACCGTCGCCCACACGGGGAACCGGAACGGAAAGATCGGCGACGCGTTATAGATCGCCCAGCCGCTCATCACCATGCAGGCCATCGCGAACGCATTGATCCAGTGCGTCACGCGAACGACGAGGGGATGAACGACAAGAAATGCTTGCGAGTCGGGCATTGGCTTCAAAGACGAGAGGGATGAAGACGAACGACGGGCCGCTTTACATCGGCGGCGTCACGCCATGCTCGCCGGCCGAAATGAAATTCGCCGCCATCGCGCCGTCCGCCTCCTTGTGCGCGAACAGCACGACCTTCGTGCCGGGCGTGAGCAACGCGCGGCTGCCCGGCTCCAGACTGACGATGGGTACGTCCTGCGGAATCACGATCTTCTTTTCGCCATCCTTGTACTTGACGGTAATCGTGCGGCCGTTGCTGACCAAGAGCGAGCCGACCGTGCCGTTCGTCATCGTGCTGTTCGCGCCGAGATCCCACGGCCGATGACCTTCGCCCGAACCGCGCATGCTCGGCGGGAATACATGCACTTCGAGCGCCTTCAACGTGCCGTCGGGCTGCGGAATCGCGGCGGTGCCGACGTAGCTGTCCGGCTTGATGTCGCTGACGTTGGCGAGCGTGACGCCGCGAATCGGCGTGTCGGCGGCGAGCTTCACGTCGACGTCCTGACCATCGCGCGTGTGGACTTTGAGCAGATCGCCCGACAGCGACGTCACCGTGCCGCGCACGCCGGTCGGCGCGGCGGTCTGGGCCGAAGCCGCGAACGTCGTCGCGAGCAACACGGCGGCGAGTGCGGGGACGGCGAGGGCGCGCAGCGTTCGTGCGCGGGCGATCTTCATGCGGGTCTTCATGAGGCAACTCCAGGAAGGGATGCAGCGTGGTGGACGGTGCGTTCAGACTAGCCGTCGCATCGGCTCGTCAGAGTGACGGGAGGATGACAAAAACGTCATCAAGGGTCGATGGCGGCCACGTAGAATGGCCGCCGGGAGCGCTGCGGTTGTTCTCGAGCGCTGTCATCAGGCTTTTTTGCGCGTGCGAGCGCGGCCTTTACGGTCGAATCGCGCGAGAGGAGCAGCGAGCATCATGAGCATTCTGGTCATCGAAGACGATCCGAAAACCGGCGACTATCTGAAGAAGGGCCTGCGCGAGCATGGCTACGCGGTCGACCTCGCGCGCACCGGCACGGACGGCCTGCATCTGGCGCTCGAGCATGAATACGAACTGGTCGTTCTCGACGTGATGCTGCCCGGCATCGACGGTTGGGAAATCATGCGGGCGTTGCGTGCGCGGCGCGATCTGCGGGTGATTTTCCTGACCGCGCGCGATCAGGTCAGCGACCGCATTCGCGGTCTCGAACTCGGCGCCGATGACTATCTGGTCAAACCGTTTTCGTTTACCGAGCTGGTGCTGCGCGTTCGCACGCTGTTGCGCCGTGGCGTGATCCGCGAGAGCGACGTGTTCGAAGTCGCCGACCTCAAGCTCGACGTATTGCGCCGCCGGGTCACGCGCGAGGGCGTCGACATTGCGCTGACCAACAAGGAGTTCATGCTGCTGCATCTGCTGGTGCGCCGCGAGGGCGAAGCGCTGTCACGCTCGCAGATCGCATCGGAGGTGTGGGACATGAACTTCGATAGCGACACCAACGTGGTCGACGTGGCGATCAAGCGCTTGCGCGCGAAGGTCGATCACCCGTTCGGGAAGAAGCTGATTCACACGGTGCGCAGCATTGGCTACACGTTCGGCGACGGCGCATGAAACTCTGGAGCGAACGCTCGCTGATCGCGCGCACCACGTTGCTGTTCGCGCTGATCGCCTGCGCGGTGATCGGCTCGCTCGGCGCGTATTTCTATCATTCCGCCGAAGTCTCGCTGCAACGCCGCGCCGACGTCGTGCTGAGCGGCCGTGTCGAGCATTTCAGCCGCATCGTGCACGACCTTTATTCGGTCAGCGAATTAAAAAAGCGCCCGCTGCTGTTCGAGACGATGCTCGGCGCGGAAGAGGACGTGCTGATCTTCCGGCGGCCGGGCGAAGCGCCGTTCGTCGACGTGAATCCGGGCAGGTTCGCGGTGCCTGATCTACCGGCCGGCCCGGCGGGCAATCCGCCGGGTGCCGCCGACATGCGTCAGACGCGCCTCTCCGACGGCGTGCCGGTGCATTGGGCGTTTGCGACCGCGACAGCGCGCGAGGATGGCGCCGAAGTCGAGGTGATCGCAGGCCATCCGATGACGAACGAAATGCGCATGCTGGCCGAATACCGCAACCGCATCGTGCTGGCGACGCTGAGCGGCATGCTGGCCGCGACGCTGCTCGCTTACGGCGTGCTGCGCCGCGCGCTGCGACCGGTTCGCGAGATCGCCACGCGGGCCGCGCAAATCAGTCCGACGAACCTGGCGGTCCGGCTCGACGACGAAGCGGCGCCGGTGGAACTGCGTCAACTCACACACGCGTTCAACGCGATGCTCGATCGTCTCGCCGACGGCTATCAACGCCTGCAGCAGTTTTCCGCCGATCTCGCGCACGAGATTCGCACGCCGGTCGGCGCGCTGGTCGGCCAAACCCAGGTGGCGCTCGCCCAGCCGCGCGAAGCCGACGAATATCAGCAACTGCTCGAATCGAATCTCGAGGAGTTGAATCGCCTGAGCCATATCGCGGAGAACATCCTGTTTCTCGCGCATGCGGATCATGCGGCGTTGTCGATCGAGCGGCAGCCGGTCGATCTGCATGGCGAGCTCATCAGGATCGCCGACTATTTCGAAGGCCTGGCCGACGAACGCGGGATGCGTTTCGAAGTCGACGCGGCGGGCGTCGCGTCTGCGAATCCGATGCTGTGCCGCCGCGCCATCAACAATCTGGTCGTCAACGCGGTGCGTTACGGCGCGGGCGACACGATCGTGCGCCTGCGCGGCGCGCAGGACGAAGCAGGCGCGCTGGTGACGGTCGAAAACGAGGGCGAGCCGATTCCCGCCGTGCAACTCGACCGGCTGTTCGACCGCTTCTATCGCGGCGACGCGGCGCGCAGCGCGCTCACCGAATCGAACGGACTCGGGCTCGCGATCGTGAAGGCGATCATGCATCTGCATGGCGGCAGTGCGCGTGTGGTGTGTCCGCGACCGGGCGTCGTGCGCTTCGAGCTGCGCTTTCCGGGTGCGTGACTTGCCCGCGAGTTAGGTCCGACGCCGCTTCAGCTGCCGCCTATACTTTTCAAAGCGCTTTGAAAGGACCGTTCGCTGCCGAACTCACCAGGAGTCGCATCATGGTCAAGCTCGCTTTGTATGTCCGTCTGGAAGCCAAGCCCGGCAAGGAAAAGGAAGTCGAGGCGTTTCTGCTCGGCGGCCTGCCGCTCGTCGAGCAGGAGCCGGCCACCGCCGCGTGGTTCGGTCTGAAGCTCGGTCCGTCGACGTACGCCATTTTCGATGCGTTCGAAGACGAAGCCGGCCGCGACGCGCATCTGAACGGCAAGGTCGCGGCCGCGTTGATGGAGAAGGCGGGCGAGCTGTTCGCGTCGCCGCCGAGCATCGTCAAGCTGGATGTGCTCGCGGCCAAACTGCCGGGCTGAGGTTGAGCGTTGCGTTGGCGTGGTGAACGCCTGACGCCGGCGAGCGTTACTTCGCCGCCGCGTCCGCCCCCGGCTGCGCTCCGTAGTGCGCGCGCTTTTCCTCGTACATCAGCAGGTCGGCGTGCTGCACGCCGGCTTCCAGCCGATCGCCGCGCTGGCAGGTTGCCGCGCCCATCGAGAAGCTCAGCGGCGAGCCCGGATAGAACTGGTTGTTCATCTCGACGAGCTGGCGGATCGCGTCGATCATCGCCGCGCCGCCGCGCTCGTCGGTATCGGGCATCAGGACCGCGAACTCGTCGCCGCCGATGCGGGCCGCGTGGAACGGCGATTCCATCGCCTTCGCGAGCACTTCGCCGGCACGCCGCAGCAGCGCGTCGCCGGCCGCGTGACCGAGCTGATCGTTTACGCGCTTCAGGCCGTTCAGGTCGGCCATGATGATCGTCACGGGCCACGGTCCCTTGCGTTCGAGCCGGTTCAGCTCGTCGACGTAGAACGAGCGGTTGCGCAGCTTGGTCAGCACGTCGTGCTTGCCGAGGAATTCGAGGTAGGCCTCGGCCTTCTTGCGCGCGGTGATGTCGGTCAGCGCGACGAGTACGAGGTCCCAGTCCTGTTCGTGGCCTGGCAGCACCGAGAATTGCAGGTGTACGTGCACCTCGTTGCCGTCGAGTGAATAGTTGAGCACCTCGCGCTGCTGGAACAGCTTGTTGTCCCACAGTTCGATCAACTGCTCGCGGAAATGCGGACGCATGTCGTCGCGGAACACGTCGGCGAGGCGCGCGAGCAGCGTTTTCTTGTCCTTCGCGCCGAACATCCCGAGCGTGTGATGGTTGACGTCGAGCACATGGATTTCAGCCATGCAGCGTTCGACGAACTCAGGATGGACGTCGGTAAACACGCGGAAATCGTTGATGCCGGCCGCGCGCGCGCCGTCGAGCAGGCGTTTGACGGCGCTGAAATCCTCGACCCACAGCGATACCGGCGAATGCTCGAAGAGCCCGCGCGCGTATTCCTCCGCTTGCGCGACGCGGCGCCGCGCGCCTTCGAGCTCGGTGATGTCTTCGGTCGACACCAGCACGCGGTCCCAGCGTTCCTCGTGACCGGGCAGCACCGCGCCTTTCAGCAGTACGTCGAGGCGCCGTCCACCGAGCGTGTAGTTGACCGTGTGGCTCGTGAAGTTCGACTGTCCGGCCCACAGCTGGCACAGCTCTTCGAGGTGCGTTTTCAGCATGTCGTCGCGGAACACCGAGGCGAGATTGCTCGTCAGCGTGTCGAAATCGGCGGCCTCGAATTGCGTGAGCGTCTGGCGATTGACCTTGAGCACGTGGATGCGATGAGCGCATTCGGCGACGCGGCGCGGGTCTTCGGCGAAATGGGCGCGCAGATCGGTCACGCCGGCGGCTCGCCACGCGTCGAACAATGCGCGCACGCCGCTGAAATCTTCGAGCCACAGCGACACGGGCGCGAGTTCGAACATCCCGGAGTCGTCGTTGATGGGCGCGGAGCCGCTCGTGAGGGTATCCAGCATGAGGTTCTCGGGGGCGGAAGTGCGGCTATTTTAGACAGGTTGGCGCCGGCCGAAAATGAAAGACGATTGGCCTGTCGTTTTTGCGCAGATGTGATATGAAGCGCAGGCGGCGACCGAGGTCCGCTATTTCTGATCGTCGCGCGCCGCGCGCGTGCCGATGTACTCGTATTCCTCGGTATTGAGCCGCGAAATGCGCAGTTCGACCGCGCTGCGGCGATACGAGTACGCGATGCGCCGGATCTCGAGCAGCGGCGCGCCGACTTCGACGCCTAGTTGTGTGCTTTCGAGCTCATTGGCGAGCGCAACGCTCACATGCTCATCGGTCTCGACCACGTTGATGCCGAAACCGTCCTGATAGAAGTTGTACAGTGTGTTCGGCCGGTTGCGCAGCTTGCTTTCCGTCAAGCCGGGAAACAGCGCTTCGGGCACGGTGATATGTTCGATCAGCACGGTCTTGCCGTGCAGCGCGAGCCCGTTGACGAACTGCAGAACGCGCGCGCCGGTGTCGATGCCGAGCGCGGCGGCCGCCTCGCGCGAGGCACGCGCCTTCCTGAACCCGATCAGCGTGACGACCGGGTAGGCCTTGTCGCCGTCGCGCCGCACGATGCGAAAGAAGCGGAAGAAGTGCCGGTCGCGCTGATGCATCGCCACGAACGTGCCGAGCCCCTGATGACGGATCAGAATGTTCTCGGCGCACAGTTCGTCGATGGCTTTGCGCAGCGTGCCGATCGACACGCCGAAGCGTTCGGCGAGGCGCTTTTCCGAAGGAATGCATTCGCCGCCTTTCCATTCGCCGGCCGCGAGCGCCGCGAGAATCGCGCTCTTGACCTCCTTGTACCGTGTGCCTCCCACTGCGGGCGCATTGATCGCGAGCGTGCTCATGAAAACCTCTGGGATACGCGAGTCGTGCCGCTCGCCGGGGTTGAACCTGCCCTGATTCTAAACGACCAGATCATCTAATCCATCTGGATGAATCGTATGTTGTCGGTGAATCGCGACAACAGCCCGGTTCTCGCCCAGTCGTCTAACACATATATATGACCTAGTTGACATTGGGTAAGTCGCCGCCTAATATCGATTCACCGCGGCGCACCTGGCTGCGCTGCCCCGGCGGCACCCTC
Organism: Paraburkholderia sp. MM5477-R1; assembly: GCF_050436385.1. NCBI lineage: Bacteria > Pseudomonadati > Pseudomonadota > Betaproteobacteria > Burkholderiales > Burkholderiaceae > Paraburkholderia > Paraburkholderia sp. MM5477-R1. Next base: position 110,010 of record NZ_JBNDMC010000008.1, on the reverse strand, counting down.
ACCGCATTCAAACTACGAATGGAGACGCTCATGAGCAAGCCCACGGCAGACATCAACGACACCGCAGCGGGCGCGTCGGCGCCGCGCAGAACGATCCACATCGTGCTGCACGAGGCGAAAGACACGGTCGGCGTGGCGGTGGTCGAGGGCATCAAGGCGGGCACGCTGCTCAACGCATGGATCATGGACGACGACGAAATCGTCACCGTGCCGGCGAAGCAGGACATTCCGATCGGTCACAAGATCGCGCTGAAGGACATGGCCGTTGGCGACACGGTGTTCAAGTACGGCGTCGACATCGGCAAGGTGGTCGCGCCGATCAAGGCCGGCGAGCACGCCCACGTGCACAACATCAAGACGAAGCGCTGGTAGGCAGAGCAGCGCCGCGCTCGACGGCATGATGCTGCCGTTCGGCGGCGCGAAAGGCGCGATGCTGGCGCTGGTGGTCGAACTGCTGGCCGCGCGCGCTGAGCGGCGCGAACTTCGGCTGCGAAGCGGGCTCGTTCCTGACCGAGGAGGGCGAGCGCTCGCGCATCGGCCACCTGTTCTGGGTGATCGACCCGGGCGCGCTGGCCGGCGACGACGCGTATCTGTCGCGTGTCGAGGCGCTGATCGAGATGATGCTGATGGATGACGACGTGCACCTGCCCGGTTATCGCCGGGAGCAGCTTGCGCAGGCGGCATACGAGGAGGGCGTCGAAATTCCGGATGCGCTGATCGCGCAACTGGAGGGCCGCGCTTAAACGAGCGTCCCAGCGCACCCAACCGATCTCACCCGGCTGGACACGCCGTCGAAAAAAGCGCATAGCTGAAAGCGAAACCGAAACTATCGGTGCGCCAGATAGTTTTGCTCGCAAATCGCGATTTCCCTTGTGAGGCAGGTGCGAATACGATGGTCGGTATCGTATGAGCAGCGCGTATGACGCGCGCTTCGGCCCACCAGAAGCAACGACGGAGATGGCCATGGAGCACCACGCCCGCACGCAGAACGAACGGCTCGATGTCAAGACCACCACCTGCTACATGTGCGCGTGCCGCTGCGGCATCCGGGTGCATCTGCGCGACGGCGAGGTGCGCTATATCGACGGCAATCCGGAGCATCCGCTCAATCAGGGCGTCATCTGCGCGAAGGGTGCCTCCGGCATCATGAAGCAGTACTCGCCCGCGCGCCTTACGCAGCCTTTGATGCGCAAGGCCGGCGCGCAGCGCGGCAGCGCGCAGTTCGAGCCGGTCTCGTGGGACACCGCGTTCGACGTGCTCGAAAAGCGTCTCGCCGCGATTCGCTCGAGCGATCCGAAGAAGTTCGCGCTGTTCACGGGCCGCGACCAGATGCAGGCGCTGACCGGCCTGTTCGCCAAGCAGTTCGGTACGCCTAACTATGCGGCGCACGGCGGCTTTTGCTCGTCGAACATGGCGGCCGGCATGATCTATACGATCGGCGGTTCGTTCTGGGAATTCGGCGGACCGGATCTCGACAGCGCGAAGCTGTTCTTCATGATCGGCACCGCGGAAGATCATCATTCGAATCCGCTGAAGATCGCGATTGCGAAGTTCAAGCGCGCGGGTGGCCGCTTCATCGCGATCAATCCGATCCGCACCGGCTATGCGGCGATCGCCGACGAATGGGTGCCGATCAAGCCTGGCACCGACGGCGCGCTGTTCATGGCGTTCCTGCACGAACTGATCGCCGCCGACGCGTGGGATCACGAGTTCGTGCAGCGCTACACGAACGCGGCGGAGCTGATCGATCTCGACGAAGCGAGCGAAAACTTCGGTTTGTTCGTGCGCGATCTCGAACGGGCCGAAGGCAATCCGCTGTTTCCGCAGAATCATCTGTGGTGGGACCCGGCCACCCAGCGCGCGGTGCCGCATCATGCGAGCGGCGTGAGGCCCGCGCTCGACGGCCGTTACACGCTCGACAACGGCAAGCCGGTAACGCCGTCGTTTGCGTTGCTGCGCGAGCGCGTCGCCGAGTGCACGCCCGAATGGGCGGCGGCGATCACCGGCATCGCGGCCGAGACGATCCGCCGGCTCGCCGGCGAGATGATCGAGACGGGCCGCCGGCACCGCATCACGCTGCCGATCCGCTGGACCGACGCGTGGGGCGAAACGCACGAGACGGTCACGGGCAACCCGGTCGCTTTTCATGCGATGCGCGGGCTCGCCGCGCATTCGAACGGTTTTCAGTCGATCCGCGCGCTCGCCGTGCTGATGTCGCTCCTGGGCACGATCGACCGGCCCGGCGGCTTTCGTCACAAGTCGCCGTTTCCGCGCGCGGTGCCGCCATCGGCGAAACCACCGAACGACCCCGCCGCGGTGAAGCCCAATACACCGCTTGCGACGGGCCCGCTAGGCTGGCCCGCCGCGCCCGAGGATCTGTTCATCGACGAACACGGCGCTCCGGTGCGCATCGACCGGGCGTTCTCGTGGGAATATCCGCTCGCGGTGCACGGCGTCATGCACAGCGTGATCACCAACGCGTGGCGCGGCGATCCGTATCCCATCGACACGCTGATGATTTTCATGGCCAACATGGCGTGGAATTCGTCGATGAACACGATGAAGGTGCGCGAGATGCTCGCCGACAAACACGCGAACGGCGACTACAAGATTCCGTTTCTCGTCGTGTGCGACGCGTTCCAGTCGGAGATGACCGCGTTCGCCGATCTGATCCTGCCGGACACGACTTACCTCGAACGTTACGACGCGATGTCGATGCTCGACCGGCCGATCTCCGAGTTCGACGGCCCCGTCGATTCGGTGCGTGTACCGGTCGTGCCGCCGACCGGCGAATGCAAGCCGTTCCAGGAAGTGCTGATCGAACTGGCGTCGCGCCTGAGGTTTCCGGCGTTCACCAATGCGGATGGCGGCCGGCGCTTTCGCGACTATCCGGACTTCATCGTCAATCACACGACCTCGCCCGGTTCCGGGGTCGGCTTTCTGATCGGCTGGCGCGGCAAGGATGGCGACAAGGCGCTCGTCGGCGAGCCGAATCCGAATCAATGGGAGCAGTACGCGAAGAACAACTGCGTATTCCATTACCGCTTGCCCGAGACCTTGCAGTACATGCGCAACTGCAACGGACCATATCTCGACTGGGCGGTCAAAAATGGTTTCCGCAAATTCAGCGAACCGATTCTGATCCAGCTTTACTCGGACGTGATGCAGAAGTTCAGGCTCGCCGCGCAAGGACGCACGAGCGGCCGGCAGCCGCCCGACCATCTGCGCGCGCGCGTCGACAGGTACTTCGATCCGCTGCCGTTCTGGTACGCACCGCTCGAAAGCGCGGCGACGGATCTCGCGCGATTCCCGCTCGCCGCGGTCACCCAGCGGCCGATGGCGATGTATCACTCGTGGGATTCGCAGAACGCGTGGCTGCGGCAGATTCATGGGGAAAACTACCTTTATGTGAATCCGAAAACGGCGAGCGCGAACGGCATCGCCGACGGCAGCTGGATCTACGTCGAATCGCAATGGGGCCGCGTGCGCTGTATGGCGCGCTACAGCGAGACCGTCGAACCGGGCACCGTATGGACGTGGAACGCGATCGGCAAAGCGGCGGGCGCATGGAATCTCGGTCCCGACGCGAACGAATCGCAGCGCGGCTTCCTGCTCAATCACCTGATCACCGACGAACTGCCGGGCTGCGACGAGGCACCCGCGCGCATGTCGAACTCCGATCCGGTGACGGGCCAGGCCGCCTGGTACGACGTGCGCGTGCGCATCTATCCGGCCGAAGCCGACGCGCGGCACACGCTGCCGCAGTTCGAGGCGATGCCCGAATTGCCCGGCGCGGTTGCACAGAAGAGTGTGGTGTCGCGCATCGTCCAGACCTATTTCGCGGGACGCGGAGAATTCGCGGCTCGCCTGCGCGGGACGTTGCGCCGCGCCGAACATAACGGCGACGACCGCTAAAGCCACGACAAGGAGCTTGCAATGACCCAGATGGCGCTGGTGATCGATCTGAACGTATGCGTGGGATGCCAGGCGTGCGTGACGAGCTGCAAGGAGTGGAACACGTCAGGCGAATCGGGCAGCCTCGCCGATTTCAATCCGTACGACGCGGACCCGTCCGGCACGTTCTTCAACCGCGTGCAGAGTTTCGAAGCGGGCAGTTTCCCCGATACGGAGATGATCCATTTCCCGAAGTCGTGCCTGCATTGCGAGGACCCGCCGTGCGTGCCGGTGTGTCCCACGGGCGCGAGCTACAAGCGCAAGGAAGACGGTCTCGTGCTGGTCGATTTCGATCGCTGCATCGGCTGCAAGTATTGCGCGTGGGCGTGCCCGTACGGCGCGCGCGAACTCGACGAAGCGCGCAAGGAGATGACCAAGTGCACGCTGTGCGTCGATCGCATTCATGACGAGCATCTGTCCGAGCGCGATCGCAAGCCGGCCTGCGTGCTCGCATGTCCGACATCCGCGCGGCTGTTCGGCGATATCCACGATCCGGAGTCGGTGGTGTCGCAAGCGATCCGCGAGCGCGGCGGCTATCAGTTGATGCCGGAGTGGGGCACGCGTCCCGCGAATCACTATTTGCCGCGCGTGCCGATCACGTCCGCGAGTTGCGGCGGCGACGGGTGCTCGTGCAAATCGTCAGGAACGACCACCGGCGATGCCACGCACACGTCGGGCTCGCCCGACTCGCAGCTCGAGGGGCAGCTCGCGCATGGCGAAGTGCATCTCGCGTCGATCGCGAAGCGCATTTGAACGACAACGAGGCCATACGATGAATCCGGCTTTTTCCGTAGTCTTCCTGACCACGCTGAGCGGCGCGGCGCAGGGGCTGTTGATCGCGCTCGTCGGCGTCGAGAGTGCGGCGTGCCTGGGCGTCGTTGCGCAACCCGCCGCCACCGCGTTCTACGTGAGCGGCGCGGCGCTCGCGGTGCTGCTGGGCGGTCTTGGTCTGATCGCGTCGTTCTTCCATCTAGGCCATCCGGAACGCGCGTGGCGCGCGATCGCGATGTGGCGCACCTCGTGGCTGTCGCGCGAATGCCTGTGCCTGCCGGCGTTTCTGGCGTGCGCGTTCCTGTATGGCGTCGCGCACTGGCTCGGCTCGCCGTGGTCGCTCGCGCTCGGCTGGCTCGGTGTGCTCGCGAGCGCCGCGCTGTTCGTCTGCTCCGCGATGATCTATGCGTGCCTGCGCTTTCTGCAGGAGTGGGCGACGCCGCTGACGCTGGTGAACTTCGTGCTGCTCGGCTGCGCATCGGGCTTGACGCTCGCGACCGCACTGAGCGCATGGTTCGCGCCCGCGCTGACGGCGGGACTGGCGGTCTGCGCGTGCCTGCTGACGCTCGCCGGTTGCGCGAGCCGCTACGCGTCGCTCATGCGCAATGCGCGCTTGCGGCCGAAATCGACGGTGCAGAGCGCGACGGGCATCCGCAATCCGAAGCTCGTGCAGGTGTCACGAGGCTTCACCGCCGGTGCGTTCAATTTGCGCGAGTTCTTTCACGGCAAATCGGCGCGGACGTTGCGTGGCGTCAAATGGGGCTTTCTCGTGGGTGCGTTCGTCGTGCCGGTCGTGTTGATCGTGCTGGGCGCGGGGCTGCGTTCGCCTGGCGGGTCGTTCGGCTTGCTGGCCGCGGCTTGTCTCGTGCAGTATGCGGGGCTCGTGGCGGAGCGCTGGTTTTTCTTCGCGGAGGCGAAGCATCCGCAGAATCTTTACTACGCGAGGGTGGGGTGAGGCATAGCCTTCAACGAGCGCGTTCGGCCTGGGTGCCAGCGCGCTCCTCGCCTCACACTACCCGCACGCCCCCACCTCCCCACACGCGGTACAGAAATCGCAGCCGTCCTTGCGAATCACCGCATTCGCGCCGCACGAAGCGCATTTGCGTCCGAGCATCGTGTGCAGTCCTTGCGTGCCGTTCGGCTGCAGCAAGGTGTCGCCGCTATCCGCTGGATTCGGACGGATGCCGAAATCGGCGGACAGCGCCATGTCGGTTTTCATGTGCCCGCGCGGCAAACGCGCGAGCATCCGCGACGCGACCTGATTGCCCTCGGCGTCGAGAAAGCCGCGTCGATACAGGATTTGCTGGATCGCGAACGCGAGCGCCGCCACTTCGGAATCGTGCCAGCGCGGCGCGCGATGACCGTCGAGACGCTGCACGTCGCCAAGCCGCACCTGTCCGCGATCCCATGACACCTTGCGCATATCCTGCAGATTGCGCGCGACGAAGCCGCCGCGCGCGGCCAGCGACAGCGAACGCATCGTCGCGGTGATCCACTGCTGCGACTCGTCGCGCTGACCGGTCGGAATGAAGAACTCGATCGGCCGCTCGATCGTCACGTCCTCGCCGCCGAGCCGCCCCGTCACCTCGATGAAGGACGCCGCGACATACAGCGACTTCTTGCCCGCCTGGGTCAGATACTCGACCTTCTCGATGATCGCCGGCAACTCGCCTCTGGGCCGATGATCGATCGCGATACGCAGCGGGTCCTGGTCCATCTCGGCGAGCGTGTCGTCGGCCTGCGCGGGCGTCACGCTCAGCACCGCGCCGAGCGTGTCGTTGGGGCGATAGGTGGCAAGGCCCTTCAGCCCGCTTTTCCATGCATCGAAGTAGAGGCTTTCGAACGCGTCGAACGGATAGTCGGCTGGTACGTTGACGGTCTTTGAGATCGACGTGTCGACGTACGGCTGGACGGCCGCCATCATGTCGAGATGGTCGCGCGCCGACATCTGCAGCGCGCTGACGAAATAGTCGGGTAGCCGGCTCACGTCGCCGCCGAGTTCGCGATAGAGCCGGTACGCGTAGTCCTCGACGTCGAACGATTCGCGGCCGCCGTCGGCCATCACTTTCACGCGCGTATAAGTCCACGAGAACGCCGGCTCGATGCCGTTCGACGCGTTGTCGGCGAACGCGAGGCTCACGGTGCCGGTCGGCGCGATCGACAGCAGGTGGCTGTTGCGAATGCCGTCGCGGCGAATCGCCTGCTGAATGTCATCGGGCAGGCGCGACGCGAACGTGCCGGCTTCCAGATAGCGCGCGGCGTCGAACAGCTCGAACGCGCCGCGCTCCTTCGCGAGTTCGACCGATGCGCGATACGCCTCGTCACGCATCAGCCGCGCGATGCGCACCGCGAAATCGCGGCCTTCCTGCGAGTTGTAGCGCAGGCCCAACATTACGAGCGTATCGCCGAGGCCGGTGAAGCCGACGCCGATGCGCCGCTTCGCGCGCGATTCGTCGTATTGCTGCGGCAGCGGCCACAGCGTGACGTCGAGCACGTCGTCGAGAAAACGCACCTGCGTGCGGGTGCGCCGCGCGAGGCCGTCCCAGTCGAACGACGGCTGGCGGCCCTGCAACTGCGCAAACGGATCGACGACGAAGCGCGTCAGATTGAGCGGCCCCAGATTGCAGCAGCCGTACGCGGGCAGCGGCTGCTCGCCGCACGGATTGGTGGCTCGGATCGTTTCGACGGCGCGCAGATTGTTGTCCTCGTTCATCCGCGAGATGAACACGATGCCGGGCTCGGCGACGTCGTACGTCGAGCGCATGATGCGGTCCCAGATCGCGCGCGCCGGGTGTTCGCTGTAGACCCACAGGCCGTCTTCGCGCTGCCGCACGTCGCCGGCCGCGCGCAGCGCCGGCGACGGCTCGGCGCGATGGACCAGTTGCCACGGCTCGTCGTTTTCGACCGCGCGCATGAACTCGTCGGTGACGCTGACCGACACGTTGAAGTTGTTCCAGCGTCCCTTCGAATGCTTGGCCTCGATGAATTCGAGCAGGTCGGGGTGGTTGCAGTCGAGCACCGCCATCTGCGCGCCGCGCCGCGAGCCCGCGCTTTCGACGGTACGGCACGACGCGTCGAACACGTCCATGTAGCTGCACGGACCCGAGGCGGCCGAACTCGTGGTGTGAACGCGCGCGCCCTTCGGCCGGATCGCGGAGAAGTTGTAGCCGACGCCGCCGCCGCGCCGCATCGTTTCGGCCGCCTCCAGCAGCGCCACGTAGATGCCGGGCAAGCCCTGTTCATCGACGCCCTGGATCGAATCGCCAACCGGCTGCACGAAGCAGTTGATCAGCGTCGCGGCGATACCGCTGCCCGCCGCGCTCATGATGCGGCCCGCGCCGAGCGCGCCGTGGCGCATGTTGTCGACGAACTGTTCCTCGACCGACGCGCGCATCTCGGGCTGCTCGGCCTCGGCGACGCCGCGCGCGACGCGGCGATGTACATCGTCGGCCGATTGCTCGTCGCCTTTCGCATACTTTTCGAGCAGCACGTCGAGAGAGAACTGCTGCGGCGGGATTAGCAAAGCGGGAGGAGCGGAGGAGGCGGGAGGCGTGGAAGCGGCGTTGGCCGCGCGGGTTTGCGGCGTGTCTTCTGCCATGATCGGCCCTCAAACGGCGTCGCGGCGGGCGCGGCGCGGTGGTGGAAGGCGCGCGGCCGGCACCGGATAGCGAGCCGGCGGTCGGGCGGGCGCAACGAGTCCACCTTAACGCACGAGGCGCGGGGCGGCAACCGGCAGCGGGGCCGGCGCGGCGCCGCATCTTGCGATGCCGCGGCCGCCGGGCACGCGCGCGCTAAGGGCACGTGGGCAGTAGGGAGATCGCCCCCGGAACAACGGGTTGAAAACCGCGCTTAGTGCGCGGGACTCGGGAACGTTCCGTGCGTCAGGCCGCTTCAAGCAGCGGTTCGAGGATTTCCGCGCAGATCATGGCGGACGCATTCGACGGCGCCGGGCGCTCGGCCGGCTTGAACACCGGGTCACCGCGACGGATCTTGCGGCGCGACACCGCGCAGGTGCCGGAAGAATGCGCCGAGCGACGGCGCCAGCGCTGCTCACCGTAGTGGCAGCGGCCCGGCTCGACCCAGCGGATCACCAGCGTCGTGTCGGAGCTCTCGAGAATTTCGATGCGTACGCCATTGCTACCGTCGAGGGGGATGGACTCCAGGGTCATCATCGGCTCCGTGTTGTGGAGTGCCGAATGTAGTCCCGCGCGCGCCGGATAGCTATTGTGTCACCGTTGAAACACCGTTCCGGAATTAGCAATAATCAGACTTGACATTAGCGATTTGCCGAAACCACAGGCGTTGCAAGCATTTTTTATGTGATTTTTTAATAAGGCATATTTTTGCAACGCTGTGTTGCCTGTGGCGCGACGGGGAGGGCGGCCGGGAAAGAGGCGGCAACGCTTCCTTTAAGATGTCGAATGTCGGGCGGCGAACTGAGCCGTCAGTGTAGCGGGTTTGAATTTTTCAGGTCGGCTCGCGCGCACACCGTTCAAAAACACAAGAGTTCACATGATTCCACGCCCTCCCGCCGTCCCCCCCAACTCTCCCGAAGCGTCGTCCGTCGCCGCCGAGCGCCTGAAAAAGCAGAAGGCCGCATCGATCGTGCTCTATATCGGTCTCGCGCTGCTCGCATTGTGGGTGGTGCGCGATTTCATCGTGGTGGTGGCGTGGGCCGGGGTCGTCGCGATCGCGCTGTGGCCGCTGCTGCACAAGGTGGCGGGCAGCCACTGGTTCAAGGGGCGCGCGACCTTGCTCGCGACGGTCTTCACGCTGGTGATCGCCGTGCTCGTGCTGCTGCCGGTCGGGCTCGGCATCGCCCAGGCGCTGCGCGAGGCGCACGATCTGAACGACTGGTTCCGCAGCGTGCAGGAGAACGGCATCGCGCTGCCGGACTTCATCAACCGTCTACCTTTCGGCGTGCAGCAGATCACTTCCTGGTGGCAGGCCAATCTTGCTCAGCCGCTGCGCGACTCGGCCGCGATGAAAGGCTTGCACAGCAATACGGTGATGACGCTCGGCCGGCATTTCGGCGCGCGCGCCGCGCATGCGGCAATGGTGTTCGCGTTCATGCTGGTCACGCTGTTCGTGATTTTTCAGGCGGGGCCGCGGTTGTCCGGCTCGCTGCTGAAGGCCGCGCGACGCGGTTTCGGCGATAGCGGCGCGGACCTCGTCGCGCATATGGGTACCGCGGTGCGCGGCACTGTGTCGGGGTTGATCGTGGTCGGCGTCGGCGAAGGCCTGTTGCTTGGCGTCGCCTACTTCGTGACCGGGCTGCCGCATGCGGCGCTGCTCGGCTTCGTCACGGCGATCGCCGCGATGCTGCCGTTCTGCGCGCCGATCGTGTTCGGTCTCGCGGCGCTGTGGCTGGTCGTGCAGGGCTCGATGGTCGCGGCGGCCGGGCTGCTGGTGTTCGGCGCGGTCGTCGTGTTCGTCGCCGAGCACTTCGTGCGGCCGGTGCTGATCGGCAGCTCGACGCGCCTGCCGTTTCTGCTCGTGCTGTTCGGCATTCTCGGCGGCGCGGAGACGTTCGGGCTGCTGGGGATTTTCATCGGCCCCGCGTTGATGACGGTGCTGATGGTGCTGTGGACCGATCTCGTGGAGTAGCGCGGGCGTCGGGGGACGCGGGGCTGGGCGGCCGTGCGCCTCGCGTGCCGCGCCGGCTCAAGGGCGCTGATTCGACGGATGCTCCTGCGCCGGCGGCTTCACGCAGCCGAGCGTGTATTTGAGCGCGGCGGGCAACAGCGCGCTCCACACGTCCCACGTGTGGCCGCCGTCGATGATGCGCAGCGCCGCCGGATTGCCCGCGAGCCGCAGATGCGTGTATAGCAGCGAGGCGTCGGCCTGGATGTCGAGGTCGTCGTCGCCGGATGCGATGAACATCGGCAGGCGATACGCCTGGCTCATGTAGCGGTCCCACTGCGCCGGATAGTTGAGCTCGTGCCACACGCGCGGATCGAACCGGCGCTCGCCGAACACGCCGACCCGCCGTGCCGCCGACGCGCGCGGCGGCTCGTTCGCGTAGATCGCCGGACTGAGCAGCAGCGCGCCGCAAAACATCCCGGGCTGCGTCAGCGCGTAGCGCAGCGCGCCGAAGCCGCCCATCGACACGCCGCCGATCATCCGGCCGCCGCGCTGCGTCGCGACCGCGTAGTGCGTTTCGATCTCGGGCAGCAGATCGTCGAAGAACGCGCTCTCCATCTTTTCCTTGCGGTCGACGTACCAGTCCGTGCCGCCTTGCGGCATCACGATGACGACCGGGGCAATCTCCTTGCGCTCGATCAGCGTGTCCGCGGCGTTCTGCAAATGACCTTGCGTGAGCCAGTCGTTGGCGTCGCCGTTATTGCCGTGCAGCAGGTAGAGCACCGGCAGGCGCGGACCGTCCGCGCGATAGCCGCCCGGCAGGTAGATCGTGTAGTTCCAGTCGCGGCCGAGCGCATCGGAATGGAAGCTGCGGCTCGCGACCGTGCTCGCGAATGCGGGCGCGCCGACGGCGCAGGCAAGCAGTGCGAGGGCGAAACTGAGGAATCGACGCATGTCAGTAGGGAAGGACGGCGGGCGCGGGACTCGCGCGCGGCCGTCATGCTATCAGCATTGGCGCCAGATTTGAGATGGAAAGTGGCGCAGAGAAGGACGGCGCTTTATGCGCGCAAAGTTCTTCGGGCGCCAAGGGTACGTCAAGTGCCCCGAAAATCGCGACGCGTCAGGGACGCGCTCGAAGGGCGCTCGAAACGTTGCCGAAAAGTTCTTCAGCCCGACGTCCGCAGCCGCCCGTCCACGAGCCGCCCGACGACCCGCTTCAGCGGTTCCACGGCCAAAGCGACGGCAAACAGCGCGCCGACCGCGGCCGCATCGGCGAGCAGTCCGAGCGGATAGTTCAGGTAACCATCGGTCGCCGCGTAGAGCAGCGAGTCGATCACCAGCGAAATCACCGCGCCGGCAATGAAGCACAGCAAACCCTGACGCCCGATCACGCCGACCCACGGCAGCCGCCGCGCGACCTTCTTCGCCCAGCCGAGCTCGACCAGATTGGCGACGAGCCACGCGATCGCGAGGAAGTTCCCAGCGCGCAGGTAGGACAGGTTCTGCTTGAGGCTCGCGGCAAGTGGCGCATGCAGCAGAACGAGCTTGTAGTACGCGGCGCCCACGACCACCACGAACGCCAGCACGCTGACGAGCCATCCGGATCGATGCGCGCTGGTGCGCTGATACACCGGCTGGCAGCGCGCGAGCACGCCGAGCACGAACATCAGTTGCCACGCGAACGGGTTGAAGTCCCAGTGCATGTCGGGCGCGGCGGGAAGGTACTGGCTGACCGCCGGTGCGCCGGCCCACAGCGCGACGCTGCCGGCGACCAGCAGCCAAGGCCTGCTGCGCGCGAGCGGCAGGATCGCGGGCACCAGCAGCGCGAAGAACGCGTACATCGGCAGCACGGACGCGAGGTACGGCTGGCGGCGTAGCAGCACGATGTCGCGCAGCGCGGCAAGCGGCGTGTCGATCAGGTCGTCGAGATCGGTCGTGGCGAGATTCGGCCCGTCGATGCTGAATGCGGTTAGCACCGCGCTGACCAGCAGCATCAGCCCGGCGGTGACGAGAAACGCGCGATAGATCTCGAACGAGCGGCGCAGGAAGCGGCCGCGCGCGATCGTCTCATTGCGCCGCTCGGCGAGCGTCGCATAGGCGGTGGCGGTCGCGAAGCCGCCGAGGAACACGAATACTTCGGCGGCATCGCACAGCGCGTACGCGTGCAGCGTCACGCGCGACAGAATGCTGCCGCCGATGTGATCGACGACGATGATCAGCAGAACCAGTCCGCGGAAAAAGTCGAGCTCGATCAGGCGGGAAGATGACTTGGCCATTGTTTGCGTCAAAAGCAGCCCCGTGCGACGGCGCGCTGATCCAGCGCGGCGGGCGTCTCACAAGGCTTTTTAATATGGGATTGGGTGCTGCGGCGGTGAGGTGATCCGTGCTGGCGTCGCCTGTGGCCCATCTCGCCACGCTCGACCGGTATCGCAAGGCGGCCGTGTCAGCGGGCTGTGAAGATGACCTTCGCTGTGACGCCGAGTTCCGTTGCATCGCAGCAAGGCGCAGGATTATATTTCTTTTCATGACAATGACGCAGCGAGACGGGCAGCAGCGGCTGCTGTTTACCTGAAGCGACGTTACGAAAAAAGAGGCAGCAACACGCAGTGGAGAATTAGCAACATTCTCGATGCTTGGCGCATCCACTCATGGACGCCCGGACGATGTCATGTGAGGATTTCCGGAAAAGCGCAGCCATTGGAGCAGTCTTCAGAACTGCTGGAAAAGTGACGAGAATAAAGAGCAAAGAGAACAAAGCGGCCGGATCGAGTTGTCCTATCACTCGCGGTGCAGGGAGATCATCATGAACAAGCAAGTGTTCGCGCTGGCTGTCTCCATTGCTGCGTCTGCCGTTCTTGCCGCGCCTGCCGCCGCGCAGACTAGCGTCACGCTGTACGGCGTGATCGACGAAGGCATCAACTACACGAACAATGTCGGCCACGGCCATGTTTATGAACTCGCCAGCGGTCTTGCGCAGGGAAGCCGCTGGGGCCTGAAGGGCTCCGAAGATCTCGGCGGCGGCCTGAAGGCGATCTTCCAGCTCGAGAATGGTTTCGATCTGAATTCCGGGCGGCTCGGGCAGGGCGGCCGCCTGTTCGGCAGGCAGGCTTTCGTCGGACTCAGTTCAGAGGCGTACGGCACGCTGACGTTCGGCCGGCAATACGACTCGGTCGTCGATTATCTCGCGCAGACCACGGCCAACGGCAACTGGGGCGGCGAGCTGTTCTCGCATCCGTACGACAACGACAACACCGACAACACGTTCCGCCTCGACAACACCGTCAAGTACACGACCCCGTCGATCTCGGGCTTCCAGTTCGGCGGCACCTACAGCTTCAGCAACGACACGAACTTCGCCAACAATCGCGCCTACAGCTTCGGCGGCCAGTACACGTATGGTGGGCTGCTGGTCGCGGCCGCCTATCTGCAGGCCGACAATCCGGGCAACGGCTCGAACGGGGCGATCACCGCGAACGACGCCGGCTTCGTCGCGACGCGCCTGCGCGTGTTCGGCGGCGGCATCACCTATACGTTCGGACCGGCGACGGCGGGCTTCGTCTATAGCAACTCGAACTACCTGGAGCCGACCGCAAACGGCTATCTCGGCATCGAGCCGCTGGTGCCGCTCGTGCCCGTCACACCGCCGGGCGTGCTGCTGAATTCGCTCAAGTATCAGAACTTCGAGATCAACGGCAAATATCAGATTTCGCCGGTGCTGTTCGTCGGCGCGCAGTACGTGTACACGATGGAAACCTACGACGCATCGAACGGCGGCGTGAAGCCGCGCATCCATACGTTCGGCCTGATGGCCGACTACAACCTGTCCAAGCGCACCGACCTCTATCTGCAGGGCGCCTATCAACAGGTCACCGGCGATTCCACGCTATCGATCCTCGATTTCGCATTCATCCCCGGCACGCAGTCGCCGTCGTCGACGTCGAAGCAGGTCGTCGTGCGCGCGGCGATCCGGCATAAGTTCTAGTTCGCTGCCCTTCAAACGCAGATCGGCCAGCCTTCGGATTTCGAAGGCTGGCTTTTTTGCGCCCTCCGACGCGACGCATGGCTATTCAAGTTCCCCTCGCGCCTGCCGATAAGTCGAATGTCAACAAGTCTGAACGCGCCGCGGCGAAGCGGTGATGTGTGCGTCGTTGGCGTCCCAATACACGTGCGGTCGTAACGCGGAAATACGGCTCGTAACGTCTGTATCAGAGTGTTTGAACTAGGGAAACGCTGATTAATGGAGCTCGGCGGTCATCGCTCACGTAGCCGACGACGTTATAGAAGGCAGCTCACAGAACGGACTCACCAGGATGAAGAGGCAGATCGGCTTCGCGGAAGCGGAAATTGCGGGCAAGAAGCGCGTGACGAGGCGCCAACGCTTCCTGGCGGAGATGGAGCAGATTGTGCCGTGGCAGCGTTTGCTGTCTGCAATCGAACCGCATTACCCGAAGGGCACGCGAGGCCGTCCGCCGATTGGCTTGGAGCGAATGCTGCGGATCTATTTCCTGCAACAGTGGTACGGGCTGTCGGACGAAGGGCTGGAAGACGCGCTGTATGACAGCATTGCGCTGCGCGCCTTCGCCGGCATCGATCTGGCAGTCGAGAACGTTCCGGATGCGACCACGCTGCTGAAATTCCGGCGCCTGTTGATCGAGCACGAACTGACACGGAAGCTGTTCGACGAGATCGGTATCTCGCTGTGTGAGCGTGGACTGATGATGCAGGAAGGCACGCTGGTTGATGCGACGATCATCGAAGCGCCACCGTCGACCAAGAACGCCGGGAAGAGCCGTGACCCGGAGATGCATCAAACGAAGAAGGGAAACGAATGGCACTTTGGGATGAAAGCCCACGTTGGCGTGGACGCCGATTCGGGCTTGGTCCACAGTGTGGTTGGCACGGCGGCCAACGTGTCGGATGTGTCGCAAGCCCATTTGCTGCTGCACGGCCATGAAGAGGAAGCGTTCGCCGACGCAGGCTACATTGGTGTAGACAAGCGTGATGAAATGAAAGGCAAGGCAGTAAATTGGCACGTCGCTGCCAAGCGCGGAAAGATCAAGGCGATGCAGGACGGGCCGCTGAAGGACCTGGTGACTGCGCTTGAGCGAACCAAGGCGCAAATCCGTTCGCGCGTTGAGCATCCGTTCCATATCGTCAAGAACCTGTTTCACCATCGCAAAACCCGATACGAGGGCTTGGCCAAGAACACGGCGCAACTGTTCAGCTTGTTCGCTCTGGCGAATCTGGTGACTGCGCGAAATCTGTTGCGATCGGTTCATGGGAGCAATCCGTCATGCGTATGAAAAATGAGAGAAGAGGGGCTCGTTTGCGAGCCAAATTCACCGAAATGAGCGTCGATTCGATTCGTTATCCAGAAAATTTGACGCGTCTTGATCTGCAAGCCGATCCGACAGTTCATTAATCAGCGTTTCCCTAGTGCTTTTTGATTGCTGCGACGATCAACTCAAAAAGTTCCTTTGCTGTACTAGTCTCGCCGAATGCGCCCTTGCGCTTGGCTTCTTGAACGTACTTCGGAGTCGTCGATCCAGTATATATTATGTAAGGTGGATAATTTCGCTGTTTGGAGAGTTGCGCCAACAGGGTATAACCAGCCTTGGGGTCGTCGTTTCGACTAAGATTAGAGATGACGATCGCATATGGGGTGGTTTGGATTTGCTGCAAAGCTTCACCTGTATTCGTTGCCAGAGAAACTTCGGCCCCGAATTCAGCGAGTACTTGTCGCTCGTAGGTATTGTTATCGGGCTTGTCATCTACCCATAAAATCCGCTTTCCTTCGAGGTTTGGATCGGCCGCGCCCTTAAAAACGGCGTTGCATGCAGAGGCGACAGTATTACATGTTGATTTCCGTACCTCGCATTGTGCATGCTCGTCTGCCTTACTTGCCTCGCAGGCACCTTTTTGCACTGCGTAGACTTGATTTTGAACTTGCTTCGCCGCTTCGCAAGCGGGGTCATCGCTGAATATTGAGCCAAATAATTTGATTGTGCAGTTGCGATTGTCAACAGGTAATGAACAATCGCGACGCGGAACGCAGTCAGAATGGCACACGTCATCGACGTAGCACGCGTGCGAGGCTCTCACTGGACTTGGAGAAGTTACAGACGGCGTGGTTAAAAGAATGGCCGCGACAGCAGTGGTTGCCATAAGATCAAGAGTCATGGTTGTTTCTCAGTCTTACCGGCTTCTTTGTTGAAGCATGCATGGCTTGTTAGCTTTGCTAGCGCAGCATCATACTCATCATTGAGCTTGGCTTTTCTTTTTTTGTAATCATCGATTTGATTTTGTATTTTATCCGCATCGCTTGATCGGGCGAGTAACGCTGACTTCTTCTCAGTAGCAGTTTCAATCTCCATGGTTAGTTGTTCGACCTGCGTTGGAATAATATTCACGAGCAAATTCGTGGACATTTGGCATTCCGTTTGGGTCACTTCCTGGCGCGTTGCGAAGTAAGTAAACGCTCCAACGAGGGCGGTTGAAAGAGCCGTCAATACGCTGATAAGTTGCCACGAATCGCCGACAAACTTTATGAATCGTTGCGCGACGCCGGAAGGATTTTGCCCCTCCGGATCTTCCGGAGGCGGCGGCGCTGCGAGCTTCTTCCTTGTTTGTGGCGCCATACTCATCCCTACATCTGGCTATCAGATAAGAAGTTTGCTAGAGACGCAAAGCGAGTGTGGGTGTCTTTTATGATACACGGAGACCTGCCGCCGACACATCCGAATTTGTGCGGGGGCGAATGCTATAGCACCATGGCCGCCGCCTACTTGTGACTAGCGTTAACGACAAAGCTGGCCGAACCGAGACGGAAGTTCTGACACCGTCGGTGTCAAAACTTCCACGGCTTAGAAGTGTGCGGCTTTTTTTCTTCGTCGCCGTCATCCGCTCCCATGGCCCGCACGCAGGGCTAAGATGACGGTCAGCGGGTGACCGTACTATGCCTTTGTGGCAGTTCGGAGGGGAAATGAGAAAGGTTCCTGTGGTGGTCAAAGACGGCATCGGAAGACCAGACTGGCCGGAGGGAGAAGCATGGCCGCCGCTCGATGAAAACATCGTAGGCGTTCTTTGCAACGGCAAGGAATACATCATTTACGAAGAGGGCGACGATCTGCCGCCTCAACTGAAGAGGTCTGTTCGGTTCTTGCGGGACATTCCTGACGACAGGGTAGTGTGGCGATATATGGAGGACGTCCGGTTTCTAGACCTTCTTGAGAAGCAAGCTATCTACTTCACACCTGGCTACAAGTTGCGAAACCGCGAAGACTATGAGTTGCGCGTCCCGGTACGTTTGGCGGAGACTGAGGCAGCGCACCGAGTAGCACGGTTGTCTTCTTGGATCAGCGACCGCGACGAGCTAGCCCACCGACTTGCGTTCGAGGAATGGACCGACGACGCGAAGTACCTCTACATGAGCGGTATCTCATGCTGGCACGTGAACCCTGTGGAAAATCACGCGATGTGGCAGATCTACGTCGGGAAGGAAAAGTCCGGCGTAGCTATTAAATCGACTGTTGGTAGGTTGAAACGAGCAATCGACACCCGCAAGCGTTTCGTGCATGCGGACATGGTCGCGTACATCGACTATTCCAACGGCTCCTATGAGCGGCACCCCAGCGCCAGTGGCTTCGAGCGCATCTATAGCAAGTCTCACTTTTATAGCTTTGAGAATGAGCTACGCATAGTCTACGAGTATCCAGGATTTGTCTGGGAATACGATGACCCTCAGCGGCGGCAAGCTCTACTCAAAGAAAGACCTCCCGCTCGTTTTGCTAAGACAGATCTCGGTCACTTTCTAACTAATTTTCCGTACGTACCGGTCAATTTGCACGAGCTGATTTCAGAAGTTGTTGTGAGGGGTGTCGGCAGTTCGACGTATTTAGATGAAATTAAGGCGCTTGCGACGACGCATCTGTCTCCTGACACGACTGTAGTACCGTCAGCCGTTTATGAATGGCCGAATGATAGTAGTGTTCCGTTTCATTACGACCCCAGCCAATATCCTGCAGCGACATAACGATCTGAAAGAAGTGCGTCGTCCGCTCCGGTGGCCCGCACCCAATGCACGCATCCGCGCTCTGGCTGAGCCCGCACCTGCTGGCGCTCACGTACGCATAACGCATGCGCTCCGCCCGCAACGTCGCCCCCAGTGCTCGCAGAAACGGCAGGGGCGGTCGGTCGCGGCGTCAGGGAAACGGATGTGAGACATGGCGTGCGCGATACTGTATGAATGTACAGTATATCTGGGACCGGCAGCAGTATCATGGAGTGATCTCAAAAAACCGAGGTGGCGCTATGTGTTACTCGGCGCAGATAGAAGCGGACTATCGCAAGTACGTGAAGGAGTTTGGCGCGGACGTCAGCCTCCGCGAGTTCGCACAGCTGTACTTTGAGCGCTCGCAGAAAAAGAAGGTCAGGATTCCCAAGGCTGTCGACGCGGCGTTTGCCGACCCGAAAAACGAAATCGAGCGCGAAATCAAAGCGCTGATCGATCAATTCAATCAGGAGCAGACCGCAGCGCTTGAGCAGGAGCTGTTCAAGCAGCGCGCTCGGCTCGCAGACACCGAACGTACTCTCCAAACCAAAACCACGAAGGTGGCCACGGAAAGCAGGCGCATCGCGACCGACAAGATCGACGCGGCCCGGCGCCGTCTGGATGACATCCGGCGCGTCGAACTGAAAGACCGGGATTCACGGATTTTCCCCGGCGGCTATGCGCCCGTCATGGTCATCGAGGACGGGCACCGGGTCATCAAACCGATGCGGTATCAGTGCCGGCCAGCGGGCAAGCCCGCGTTCTACGATACGAAGTATCCCGGAACATACAATGCGCGCCGCGACAATCTCGAAGGCTTCTGGAAGCAGCTATTCGGTTACTCGCACGGCGTGATGATCGTGTCCGCGTTCTATGAGAACGTCAGCCGCGCAAAGATGGAAGGGCGCGTACTGAAGGAGGGCGAGGAAGACGAGAGCGTTGTCCTTGAATTCCGCCCGCGCGCTGGAGGCGAAATGCTCGTTGCGTGCCTCTGGTCGCGCTGGACGGGATCCGGCGAGCCCGATCTGCTGTCGTTTGCTGCGATCACAGACGAGCCGCCGCCCGAGGTGGCCGCAGCGGGACATGATCGCTGTATCGTGCCGATCAAACCAGAAAATATCGACGCGTGGTTGTCGCCGGATCCCGCGAATCTGGCGGCGCTGCACGCAATCTTGGATGATCGATATCGACCGTACTACGAGCATCGATTGGCGGCGTGACGGGACACCGGTGCGGGTGCAACCATCGACCGTGCGCCTAGGGTGGAAGGCGGTCCAGCGGCAGGAGGCGGCCATGAAGCGTCATCGCCCGTCGCGTACTTCGGACGTTCAGACGTCGCCTTCCGCCCAGTAAACTGCCGTTCGACTCGAGAAGACGAATCTTGCTTCATTGGCCATATCTGCCGCTCGCGCGAGCATCCATCAATTGCGGCAATGGTCAGCCTTGCTGACAAAAGAGAAGAGAGATCACGAAAAAAAACAAAGTAAAACCTTCAAGGATCTAGATGGCGCGGTGTGATTATGGTCGCGCCACAACATCGTCCGACTATCGCAAATCTTTACTTTTTTGCAGCGAACTTGTCATTGATCTGATCCATGAGAGAAATCGCAGTGCGAAACGGTTGTTCCACGTTCTGATCGAAGTCCGCGCGGATCATGGCATAGTCCTGCGCGCGCATCTGTTGAAGTCGGGGATCTTCGTCCTTCTCATGGGGGGACGGACCGTCATCGTCGTTGAAAGTAATTCCTTTAGGCTGTCCATCGCAGAAATACTGCAATATATGGCTGTAATATCCTTGGCCCTCCGCCGGAGGACCAATGTGAACCCATCTTGGCGGCTCGACTTCCCTTACCGGCGTGACCCTTTGCTCGTTTAATTGGTGCAGAGGTTCGATGCAGCTGCTTGTATAGGTACTCGAGTCCTTTGCAAAGTTGCTTAGAATCGTCCAATCCTCTTTCTTCTTACTATTCAAAGCCAGTTGTTCTAGCACAGCCATTCGTAGATACGCGCCACTGACATAAGCAAAAGCCGCCGACTGGTAGGTTGAAGTGAAACCTTGAAGTTCAGAGAGAATGACTTCGACTTGCTCACTAAGGGGAAGCAGGTCGCCTTTATGGGTTTCTGGGGAAATGTTGTACTCCGCCATTATCTTAGCCCACCCGTCAAGCTGCCCTGTGTATTGATCGATGAAATGCATGTCCAACTGTTGCTTCACGATGTTTGCGATCGCTTCGACGAGTTTTTGAACGAATTCTTCGGTTGACTTCCCTGAGTTGAATAATGAGTCGACGAGCTTTGTTCCGAGCTCGTTCATGACTGCTGTACCGAATGCCATCAACAAAGTGATGACCCACGGCCAAATGTATGGATGTCTTCCGAGGAACACGACCGGCTCATCACCCAACGGGATTTCGCGGAGCGACGAGACAGGAAAGGCATTCTCATTGAGTTTTTCGTCAGAAGCGAAGATGAAGCGCCCTGTTTCCGTTGTATTGAATTCGTAAAGTCGCAGTAACGGTTTGTTTTCCATTTCGCCACTCCTCAAGAACGTGTACTGAGCATAGGTCACACGAGAGAAATATCAATGGCACCGACTCGGTCACACGAAACTTTCCATCTCCCGCGTGGGAGCTTCCCGCAAATGCATCAACACCTTTCCGCTTCCTTTGCGAGGCACAGGAAACGCCCAAACGAGTAGGCAACTTCACACACGTTTACGAAGACATCAGAAGGCAAAACGGCGCGCGCACTGGTGGACTCAACGCAAAACAACATCCAAACCGTCGACCACCTAGTACGTCGCAGCGGCACTTCCCGGTCGCGCTTTGAAGTTAACAGTAATTGTGTTGCTAGCTTGACGCTGCGCCGTATTGGTCGCTCCGAGGGAGAAAACGACAAACTTCAGCGTCCCGCCGACAGACGCCTGATTGATGACCGTAAATCCGAACGCATAGGTTCCGCCATCGTCTTTAACGCCGGACGGCGGGACAAGAGATACGCACGGGCCTTTTTGACTTGCCGCCAGAAGGCCGTCGCGCAGGCGCTGAAGACTCGCGGCGATTGGATAGACGCTAGCGTCAATTGCGGGTGGTGCCGGTTGGGAAGTGGGCGGCGTCGGCTCCGCTTTAGGGTAGAGCGTAAATGTCAAAGTCTGTGTCCCCTTGTTTTCCTGTGACGCGCTTACGCTTGGGCCCACCGCAACCGGTCCTACCGGCAAAGTGGCGGATCCGGTTCCGGTCAACGTATCGTCGGTCTGGGTGGTGAGAGACACCTTCACGTTGTCAATATAGAACCCGACTATACCCTTGCAAGCGTCGTCGAGAGGCTTTGCCGCGGCCGCCGCCGCATCATAGACCTGATACATCCCAAGGTCCGCCTTGATGCGGCCAATGACATCGGATACTTGGGCCGGACTGCCTTCATTTTGCGGGTTCGTTTGACACCCCGCTAGGGCTGCGAAGATAAGAAAGATGGACCGACGACGTAAGTATTCGGGCTGACGACGTGGAGCACCTGCTGATATTTCGCTGCAACTAGTCATCGACGCCCCCTAACGGTTAGTGATGGTACGCGCGCATTTTTGCAACGGCTTTCGGAACCGCTCATTTACAACAGTTAGCGAGAACCAAGCGGACCCGACCTGGGCAACACGATAGCTCGTTTCGAAACGGCTCGTGATCAAGCAAGTGCGTCGATCGATATTGGCCCGATTGAAGCCTTGCGCCGGAGAATCAGCCTCCGCATGGTCGCTCCTGGTTGCGCACCCTTGCCCGACAGACAGGAGCCGCTTTAAGCAAAGCATACGCGGTGTACGCGCGCGGTGTCCTTCATTTCTTGTGGTCCATATAAGACGGCCGGGGCGCAGGCAAACTACAACATGCTGGAAACCGCTCCGACTGCCGTGGTCCTCAATGACGCTAACTTGTGTTAGTGGAATTACCTTTAATGCACAGTCGTACCGCGAATTGGGCGCTCCGTTATCCTGGCCAATGAAGTGGACCGAGCGCCGATTGGCCGTTATACCTCCGGAAGCTGCCGCGTTGGTCGCGCATGGTCTGACGACCGCAACGGGTCGCTGTCGGTCGGCCCAGAAATTCCCCGAAAAATAAAAAAACCGCCGCCCGGCCAAGGGCGGCGGAACGCCGGCAACAGCGAAACCTGGTCGCAGGGGAGGCAACCGGTCAATAAAGTCTCCTATCTTTGCCCCGTGATGTGCGGTCGGACAACTCTGAAATCGTCGCGCGGCCGGGCTCGCTGGATCGGAGTTTTGCGCCCTCCTAGCGTGCGTCGACCGAGACCCTTCTCGAGGCATCATCTGACCAGATCGCCCTTATCTGCCCAGGCTATACAAGCGTCTGGCCGGGGGAGCCGTTCATTACTGTCGGCTTCCGTCTCGCCTTTCTGGGGCTCGTGTCTTTCAAGCAGCCGCTCGTGACGAGGAGGCATGCCGGTTCAGGCGGACTGGCGGATGGCAGCAGCCGATGCAAAACGGTTCGTCCGGTATTTCTGGGATCGATGGTCAATGCGGTGGCCGATGCCCGTTTCGGCCACTCGGCTGTGCGATCATTTGATCACTCGAGCGTCGGTTTCATGCCGATAGCAGCCGTACGTTCTGTTAGCGAAGATCGAGCAAGCTCCGGAGCCGAAAGGCACCAACATCAGGTGGACAAAATATGCGAGGTGCGTTTTGGGATACCAAACGGAAAAGCTGCTCGACGACGAACCGTCAGAAACCGACCAACTTGGTCCCCACGAATTAATTGCAGCAGCAATCGCGGAAGTCGTGCGTTGTCAGAGTGGCGGCAAGACCATTCGTCTCGACGGTGAGTGGGGGGCAGGAAAGTCGACCGTTGTTCGACTACTCGGGAAAAAGCTGGTTGATCGAGATACGACGATGTTCGTTTACGACGCATGGGTCCATGTCGGGGATCCGTTGCGCCGGGTATTTCTTGATAGCCTGCTCGATACGCTTGAGCGCAAAACATGGTTGGGTCCGAATGCTGCACGCTGGGAAAAGCGCAGAGCGACGCTGGCTGGGAGATTCAAGGTCACAGTCGAACGCAAGAAGCCAACTCTGAATGTATTCGCCAGATTGACCCCATGGGCGGCTTGGTCGCTACCGCTTTTATTCTGGGTTGCGCAAAAGTTTTTCGATACCCCGGTCACATGGTTGAGCGGGATGGGTATTGGACCGCGATTCGCTCTGTTTGCCGCACTTACGTCGATCTCGCTCGCAATCTGGCTGTCGCTGAAAGAAGAAAGCGTTGCCTTTCTTTTGACTCGTACGCCACTAGAGTTCACCAGTGAGAAAGAGGATGAGCCTACTGCCACCAGCATCGAGTTCCAAAAATTTTTCTCTGATCTGATGATTGAAGCACTTGGCGAAGAGGATGGTAGGCGCAAACTGCTGATTGTGGTTGATAACCTCGATCGAGTAGGAGCCGAGGAAACGAATGATGTCTGGGCGCTCCTCCGTTCATTTCTCGATAATCCAGCATTTCAGTCCCAGCCTTGGTTTAGACGGGTTTGGGTTCTCGTGCCGGTCGCAAAACAGATTGGTGTTTCGAGCAACTCTGATGAATTAGCCGAAGAAAGCGTGTCGAATCCTCTAACGTCGTTTACCCAGTCCGCCAATCCAAAATCCGTATTCTTAGACAAGGTGTTTCAGGTCAAATTTGAGTTGCCGCCCCCTAGTCTGAAAAGATGGACTGAGTTTCTGAGAAAGCTTTGTCGTGCTGCCTTCGTTAACTCTTCGCTTGACGCGGATGCAATTGTGCGCCTGTATGTAAACGAGACGGGCGGTCGTGCGCCTAGTCCTCGCGATCTAGTGAGGTTCGTGAACGATCTGGTTGGATTGCGACTGCAATGGGGCGAACAGTTTTCGTTGACCGAATTGGCCGCTTTTACTCTTTCCGGGGCGCGGGACAAAGTCGTCATGCAAGTCCAGCAAGGCCAGCGACCATGGGAACGGTTCGAGGCGCTTATGGGATTGCCTCGTGGGAAGTTCAAGCCAGCGTTCAGAACTCTTTGTCTATCCGTCGGGAACGCTACGGCTGCCATGACAAGCGAATATCGGACGCAAATCAGAGACGCGCTGTTCGAGGGCCGTGCTGACGACGTGGTTGTGGCCCTACGTGAGGAAGGTGCCGGGTGGGTGCTGGATTCGCTCATTAGTGAACTTCGTACGCTTTACAGCACACCGGAGCAACTAATGAACGCCTTCATCGTATTGCGTGAGGTTTCAAGCCAGGTCAAGGATCGGGACTCAACTATTGCCGAAGCGCTGCCGATTACGTTCGTCCACGACGTTGACGGAGCATGCCGGCAAGCTATGAAGTCATTGACCCGCCACGACTACGCGGCAACTAACGTGCCTGATGGCTTCGCAGCGTATGTGGAAATCGTCGGGAATGCAGATGCGGGACAGACTGTATTGGATTCAATCGCATGTGCAGATGCAGTTTCAAATGTGATTGACTTCGAGGAAAACTTTCTTGCGATATTGTCGGTTCCTACGATTTCCAACGCGCTCCTTGCGGCATCAAGCCCCCTTGAACTGCCGATTTCAGGCGAACAGTGGCTTGAGCTTCGTTACAAGCGAGTGAGCGGACCGTATGTTCGCCCGGAGGCGAGAGAGTTCATTGAGAGCCATCTGAAAAAATGCATGCCACGAAGCGGTTGGAGCAACGTAGAAGACGCGCTCGAAGAGCGAATTCGGGCGCATAAGGTCGACGAAGTGACTCGTGCAGCGCTTGAGGACCTCTCAGAATATTCTGTCAAAGCAATGTTGAATGCACTCTTACATTCGGTTGGACGATATTTGAGCGGAGACGATGAATTTCGAGGAGCAATATCTGTTTTGCGTGGAATCGCAAAGCGACAAGGCGTGGTATCTCTTCGGTTAGCACTCGCAGACCATCAGCTCCAGCCGTTCCTACTCGACGAAATTGCCAGCGGATGGTGGGATGACAATAGCAGAGCGTTTCTGCTGCTACTCACGGTTGCAAAAATGTCAGAAAAAACCTTGGACGAGCGAGGCGGAAAAGGAATTCAATACATTTTCGGCATATTGAAGAATCCTTATGCTAATGAGTATATTCGCTTCGTTAACGTGCTGGCGACCGAAATAAATGAGAATTCGTGCCTAGGTGTTCTATCCGATTTAGCTATTCACTGGTCCGATTCGCGGCCGTTCGTTCGATGCGTGATTAGCCGGATAAAGGCAGACGATCTGTTCTTCTTGTTGGAGCAAGTATCGTCCGAGCAAGACATGCCAACTTTTTTGAATGCCATACTTGGTGACGATCTTGCTGAGAGGGTCTTGAGGCAATACGATTCGTTTATGGCAGAAATTGCCGTTTGGGAGCCAGATGGACCGCCACCGAGCGTATACGACTTGGGTATCTAGTCGAGTACGGCCGACCATGCCGCGTGTAGTCACCCAATATCAAGTTCTCAAAGGGAATCAGGTGAACGACTGCTTTGGCTCGGTGAACTGCCGGTGGAACTGAGGTCAGCCCGAAGGGCCGGATCGGGTCGCTATGTAAACCTCTGCATAGCGACCCATCGCTGCCATTCAGACCTTTGTGGCGTCTACGGCCGCTTCGAGGGCGCTACGGCCGTCCGGGCGGCGTCCGAATTAGTCAACCAGCGCATCGACGTCGGGCGTCGGCGAATACGCACCCTGTCCTGAGAAATATCGCCATCCGCAATGGGGTCCATAGCTGTCACCGTTATTCCCTTTGCGGGGTCCCAGAATCCGATCTCGTAGATAAATCCTGTGGTGTGCACATCGGTGTCGAATTGGGTGTAGTAGTCGGCAGAACCGACAATTACAGGCATCACTAGTTTTGGACCTTTTCCAGCCCAAGCTGCCGACGACCGCGCGACGTTTTGCGCATCGGCTTGCTGATTGATGATTAGTTGGACTTGATCGCCAGGCATCAGGTTGATTGCGCCGATGCCGCCCCCAGCAGGAAGCATTTTCCGGAACGTGGCTTGCGTTCCCGGTAGATCGGCATTTATATCGAGAACCATCGCTTCGATGTGCCGTAGCCTGAGCGCCGGAGTTTTTCCGATGTTCTTCAGTGTGATCTTAAAGGGCACCTGCATACCGCCGTTTTGCCACGTGATTGGACCAGCCGGCTCGATCGATACCGCGATCCACGGTCTCTGATCAGCGATTAGCGCCTGACGACTTAAATCATTAGCCTTCGAACTCGCGCTAGCTGCCGCAACGGCGGCATTTGCCGATATTCGTGCAGACTCATTCGCATTAAGCACCAAGATAATTTGGACCAGTGCCACGAGCGCTAACAGAATGCTTGTTATGGTCGTCGCCTTGTCCCAAACGTTCTTTTCGTCTTCAGCGTGATCTGTCGCTGACGAAGCTTGTGAGACCCCGTGCGGGACTGCGGTAGTTGCACTATTCGCGCGGTTATGCGAACGCCAAAAATTCAGCGCCACGAACGCCAAAAGAAACGCAAGAAGTCCGATGGCAGCGGCTTGTCCGAGCGTTTTTGTCATTTTCCCATCTATGATTGTTGTTAGCCAACGTCATGGCGCACTGAACTTCGAAAGAAGGAACTGCTCCACGAATCCGATGATGCTGCCCACATCGGCTTCGCCGAGCTTTCCCCACTCGGCGTGAAAAGCGGCATTTCGCAGCTTCGGCATAGCGTCGAGCAAACTCTTTTGGGCGCCCGCCACAAGGCTAGCACCCTTCAAGGCGTTCACCACGTTCTGCATATCCTTGCCTTCGACGTCGAGCCTGTTAGCTACAGCGAATCGCTTCAATGCGTCCTCGAGCGCCGCACTAGCGAGCACAGCCGCCACATCTTTTCGGCCATCCGACAGCGCCTGCCTCGCGAGCGCGACGAAGTCGCCAAACACCTCTCCAGAGACACGCAAGTCAACATCGAATACATAGCCGCCGTCAAAGTCGTCCTTTGCGGCAGCAAAGATCGCGTAAAGCTCCTTTACGGACTTCTCTGTCTCGCTTGTCTTTGCGAACTGAGCAGTGAAGCTCCTGTAATGTGACGAATTCTCCCCGCAGACCGCCCGAATAAGATTGTCCGCGCTCGTCGCCCATTTTCTCCAAAAGCCATTGGGCACGAAGCGACCGTCGCCGTGCAAATACTGGTGGTACGGCATCGCCGTAAAGTGGTCGTCGAGTTCGGCAAAGCGCCGGTTGAAGGTTTCCGTTAGCGCCACATTACCCTCATGTCCATATTTTCAGGGAGTCTGAACGAAGTGCACTGCTGATTATGCGCCGAAGGTTGAGCGAAGTGGATGCAGGAAGCCCGTGCGGGGCGATTGCAACATAGGTCAATAGACCGCCGGGCGCACCGGTGGTCAACGACCGACCCTGGGGGCAAACAGCCGTTTGAGCGTCCTGCTAACCGCGACGGCGTGCCCGACGCGTCGGGCTCATGTCGTTAAGGTTTATTCGACGCCTGCCATCGGCCTCAGGAATGTGCATGCCTCCGTGCATGTCGGCAGGCGTCGAATAAACCTTAACGAACTGAGGCGGACGTTCTGACACCGTCGGTGTCAAAACTTCCACGGCTTAGGGGTGTGCGGCTTTCTTTCTTCGTCGGCGTCATCCCAGGGCCCGCACCCAATGCACGCATCCGAGCTCTGGCTGTGCTTGCACTTGCTTCTGCTCGTTCCACAGGCATAGGGCATGTGATCCGCCCGCAACGTCGCCGCCCCAATGTTCGCAAAGACGGCAGGGGCGATCAGTCGCGGCGTCCGGGTAGCGGATGTGGGACATGAAGTACGCATCGTGTATGGATATACAGTATGACTGGGCGCGGCGGCAGTATCATGGCCATGTCTCAAAAATTCGAGGTGGCGCTATGTGCTACTCGGCACAAATAGAAGCGGACTATCGCAAGTATGTGAAGGAGTTTGGCGCAGACGTCAGCCTCCGCGAGTTCGCACAGCTGTACTGGGAGCGCTCGAAGAAAAAGAAGGTCAAGATTCCCAAGGCTGTCGACGCGTCGTTTGCCGACCCGAAGAACGAAATCGAGCGCGAGATCAAGGCTTTGATCGACCAATTCAATCTGGAGCAGACCGCGGCGCTTGAGCAGGAGTTGTTTAGGCAGCGCGAACGGCTCGCAGACGCTGAGCGAGCTTCCACTGCGTTGTGGCTCCTCGAGCGTCTTCCTCGACATCCTGGGCGTTTCCGCGAACGGCCGACTCGTACTCGTCGAGTGCAAGTTGTGGCGCAACCCCGAAGTTCGCCGCGCCTCTACTGTTGTCCCACTACGATAAACTTTGCCGTCGCATCGATGAGAGCTTGTCCGTACGCCGCAGAAGTAAGATCGGCCCCGTGAGCGTCGCAGTCGGCAAAACACCAAACCCAGGCGCCATATATGCGACCGGGCTCGATCGAAAAATACGGAGCTTCATTTCCATACTGCAACGCAATGTCCGAATCTTGCCCGGGAAAGCTAGCGTTGTTGTGCTCTTCATACCAAGAGGTTCCGTCGTTCCATACCCAGTACTCGTGATCCAAGTCCGTTCGTGAGGGGCCGCCGTCAATGGGAGCACTCCAGACAAGGACGCCAAACCCTGCGTGTTGATGGGCGGTTCCCAAGTACGACTTATCGTGCCAGATGTAATTGTAGGGTGTATAGGCCCGCACCTGCGCGAATCCGGCTGGTCCCTGCCCGGGCGGAAATCCCGGGGAATCGCGCATGAACAGAACTTCGACCCCGGCGCCGCATGTCAGCGATCCACCCTCCTTGCCGACCGTATACAGGAATCCGAAGTTGCCGTTGTTCTTATCCGCCCATACGCTTTGTTGCTGATGGGCGCCGCCGCTCGTGTTCGTCCAGACGTCGTTATACGGCGCTACCCGCACATCAATCTTTATATCCTTTGCCATCGTCATAACGATGCCACCTGGCGAGCCTCCCAAGCCGCGGATGCCGCTCCCCGACAGCAGACCGAGGGCGGTTTCGCGAGACAGCGGCCGACCGAGTTTGCCCTCAGTCCGTTCGATCTTCAGCAACTCTTTGCGTGACGCTGCGACGATTGGCTTGATCGAAGCCGCAAACTCTTCGTCGTGAGCGAGAACACGCTGGAGAGCTGCGCTTGCGGCCTTGGTCGCCGCGGCGAGATTTGCGCGGTCCGCTCTACGTCGTTCTATGATCGAATTAAACTTCTCCTGAAGAAACAGTCGCGCGCCTTTCTGTGTCCTTCGACCTAGGGAGCCCAATTCTACCGTATTGATGTTTGCTGATTTCTTCATGGCCGACCTCCAGTGATATCCGGTTACCGCGAGCATGTTTAGTTGGTCAACAGACGCGTAACACGGGATTGGACAGGTTCCCCGGATAGAGCCGAGACAACGTATGTTCGGGTTCGCATTCACATGGCTAGAACCTCTCCGGAATTTCTCCAGGACCTTGACTGGCAGATGCCGGAAGTGTGCATTGATCACTTGGAGAACGATGGCGTTATCGGGCCGCTATCGTTTGATCGGTCTGTTCGATAAATAACGATAGGAAATCGCAACGTAACCATTTTGCAAAAATTGCGGTATATGTGGTCAGGCGCACGAAGTTCATGGCGGTCAGGGGGTAGCTCAGGGTCGACTTGAGCCAAAACGCATCGGGAGCAGGCGGCCCAGGAAGCGTCGTTCGCTCACACCGTTGCTCCGACATTCAGGCGTCGATTCCACTCAGGAACCGGCCATTCAATTCGCAACGGCGAAGTATCGCTTTTCGACCTTAGCCGAGGCTCATGCTATTCGCGTTTAGAACGTCGTCACCGGCACCCGAATCAGCCTTTGATTGCTCGAAACTCAAAACCCGCATTGCCTTTTCAGGTCGCGAGGGTTTTTCTTTGCGGGAAACCCGGCGGTGAAGTCTCCTATCTCCGCCTGTCGCGAGCAGTCGGACAACTCCAAAATTGTCGCGCGTCCGGCTACCGTCGACATGGACGCTCGTCGAGGTCATCATCAGCCCCGATCGCTCTGAGCCAATGCACGCATCCGCGCTCTGGCTGTGCTTGCACCTGTTTCTGCTCGTTCCACGAGCATAGGGCATGTGATCCGCCCGCAACGTCGCCGCCCCAATGTTCGCAAAGACGGCAGGGGCGGTCAGTCGCGGCGTCAGGGTATCGGAAGTGGCTCACGGCGAAAGACTGTATAAAAACACAGTGTATCAACCGTGCGCCGTGGCCGGGCAATTGTCAAATCGGCGCCTCGATGCCGATTGCTCGTTCGAAACCCTGTGCGGAATGGGGCGGTAAGTCCTTGATTTATATGGCCGCAAAAACCACTTTTTGACCGTGATTTTGGGTTGAAGAACCGCCTGCAAGTGATTGAGGGTAAAGGAAAATCGGTTACTTGCCGTTATATATGTATCAGAGTGTGTGGGCAGGGCGTTTTTATTAAACGACACTTTAGAATTCCGCGAGAAATTCAATCGGTAAGCAGGCAGGAAATGAGCGCCATACGAGGCGGCTTCGCCGTGCCGTCGGGAAGGCCGCGCGGCCGAAGATCGCGCACCTCGTCCGCGGCATCGGGCTATCCGGCTTGCGCATTCATACAGCAGGAGTCGAACAGGATGAGAAAGCGTTTCGACAGAACGTTATTGGCCAGTCTCGCTGGCGCGTGGGTCGCGCTGGCCGTCAGCGGTTGTGCGAACGTCGGGCAGCCCAATGCGCAGAACGGTGCGGCAACCAGCGCCAACGCGGCGTCCGGCGTGCCGGCGGCGAATGCGACGGGAGCGGCGTCCGGCGACCCGGCGGCAGCCGCGCCGCTGTCGATCGACGCCAGCGATAACGCGCCGCTGAAAAAATCGCCGCCGCTCGTGTATCGGGTCAGGAGCGGCGACACGCTCGCGCGGGTTGCGCAGCATCATCACATCAGCGTCAAGCAGTTGCAGGCATGGAACGGGTTGAAGGTGTCGGCGCGGCTGAAGCCGGGGCAGGTGCTGCACGTTGCGTCGCCGGAAACGGTGCGCGCGGTGAAGGCGGCCAATGCGGCGGCCGCCGCGAAGGCGGCGGCGCAATCCGCAGCGCAGCGTGCGTCACAAGCGACAGCGCAAACGTCGGCGCAAGCTTCGACACAGTCCGCCGCGCCGGCTGCGGATGCCACCGCAGTGCGCGAAGTCACGCAGGAAACCCGCCGGCACGCGAGCAGCGTGACGCTCGCATGGCCTGCCGCGGGCGGCGTCGTCGAAGCGTTCCAGCCAGGCGAAACACGCGGCATCGAAATCGGCGGCAACGCGGGCGATCCGGTGCGAGCCGCCGCCGACGGCAAGGTGATGTACGCGGGCACCGGACTGAACAGCTATGGCAGTCTGATCATCGTCCAGCACAATAAGGATTTTCTGACCGCGTATTCGCACAACCGCAAGCTGATGGTCAAGATGGGCGACATTGTCCGCAAGGGACAGCAGATCGCGGAGATGGGCGACGAGAACAACTCGCGTGTGTCGGTGGGGTTCGAAGTGCGGCGCGACGGCAAGCCGGTCGATCCGCTGTCATATCTGCCGCAGGGGCGCGGCTGAGCTTCCACGTTCCCGCAAAAGCTCACCTTGAATTTATTCAGCTAAACCAGGTAATTTGATCGACCGCGCATTCCGGCGGTCGACGAATCGTTGCAAAAGTACCTTCACGTCAGAGCATTCCGCTCGATCTGCGCAAGAATACCGACGATCAACCATGCGGCCTCGACCCGCAGCCGTTTATGAACGGTGAGGCAATGCAGGAGCCGGCAGGCAGCGCACGCGCCGCCGCCGTGCCTGGTGCGAATCGCCGTTACGTCGTTTGCCCTCCGCGCAGCAGTCGCGATACCTCACCGTGGTAATGCAGGATCGCGGGATCGGCCTGCAAGAGCGGCAGATAACGCGGCAGGAAGTGATTGTGCGGTTGATCGGGCGAGAACAGGCCGACCACGGCCTCGGCGGTCGCGAGACGGTCGCCGGCCTCGGCTTCCGCGTCGTCGAGAACTTCGTCGACGCTCGCGATCACCGTCGACAGCGGCGTCAGCCAACGAAACCCCGAGCCGTTGATCAGCACCTGCAGGAATGCCGCCGGCGTTACCGGGCCGAACTCCTTTTCGTACGCGGCGCGTTCGTGATCGAGAATCGCCTTGTGCAGCGCAAGCAATGGTCGGCGAATGTCCGTGAGGAATTGAGTGCATTGCGGGTCGTTCATCGGCGGCTCCAGCGGCTGAGGTGATTCGACGGAATCGTGCGTCGCAACACCACGCAGTGCGATGCAGCGGGTCGCGCGATCACGCTAACGGATCGATCCGTCGATGGTAACGCATCGCTCCAGCCGACACATGCGATCCACCGCGCACAGCATGCGATGTGCCGCCTGACACCGCCAAAGCGAACTTCTTTCGACACGACTACAATCGGCCGGTTTTCTTGCGACACCCGCTCGCTCACAGGCCGCATTTCATGGCTTATTAGCGCGACACGCCGAACAAAACCGGTGCATGTCAGCGGTCTGGTGCGGTGTCGCGATCTAAACCGCGTGACCACAACAACGTCCCCACCCGGAGCCGCTCATGACAACGCTCAATATCAACGGCGAAACCCATACCGTCGATGCCCCGCCCGACATGCCCCTGCTGTGGGTGCTGCGTGATCTCGTCGGGCTGACCGGCACCAAGTTCGGCTGCGGCATCGCGCAATGCGGCGCATGCACCGTGCATCTCGATGGCGTCGCGGTGCGCTCGTGCGTGTTCCCGGCGGCGGCGGTCGGCGACCGCAAGATCGTCACGATCGAAGCGCTCGGCGCCACGCCCACGGGCCAGAAAGTGCAGCAGGCGTGGCGTGAGCTCGACGTCGTGCAATGCGGCTACTGTCAGTCGGGGCAGGTGATGTCGGCGGCGTCGCTGCTCGCGCGCAATCCCAATCCGAGCGACGCCGACATCGACGCCGCGATGGCGGGCAACATCTGCCGCTGCGGAACCTATCACCGCGTGCGCGCGGCGATCAAGCACGCCGCGAAGGGGGCCTGACATGTCCCAGGGATTGCTCGATGCACAGAACGGCGCGCAGCCGGCTGACACCGACACGCGGCATGCGCGCGGCATCTCGCGGCGCGGCTTCCTCAAATTCGGCGTGACGGTCGGCGCCGCGGCCGGCGGCGGTCTGCTGCTCGGCTTCAGCATGCCGGCCGCGAGCCAGGATCAGAAGGCGGGCAAGAGCGTGATCGGCGGCGATGCGAACGAGGCGCCGCAAAACGGCGTGTTCGCGCCGAACGCGTTCATCCAGATCGACAACGCCGGCAAGGTCACGCTCGTGATACCGAAGGTCGAGATGGGTCAGGGCGTCTATACGTCGATTCCGATGCTGATCGCCGAGGAACTCGAAGTGCCGCTCGGCACGGTCACGCTCGATCATGCGCCGCCCAACGAAAAGCTCTTCATGGACCCGCTGCTCGGCGGCCAGTTGACCGGCGGCTCGACGTCGATCCGCTTCGCGTGGGAGCCGATGCGTCGCGCGGGCGCGACTGCGCGCGTGATGTTGATCAACGCGGCCGCGCAGCAGTGGCAGGTCGATCCGGCGAGTTGTCATGCGCAGGCCGGTCAGGTGATCCACGCGGCCAGTAATCGCAGCGCGAGCTATGGTCAGCTCGCGCAGGCCGCCTCCGCGCTGCCCGCGCCGCAGAACGTGCCGTTGAAAGACCCGAAGGACTTCAAGCTGATCGGCACGCCGGCGAAGCGTCTCGATTCGCCGGAGAAAGTCGACGGTACCGCGCAGTTCGGCCTCGACGTGCGCTTGCCTGAGATGGTTTACGCGGCGATCGCGAACTGTCCGGTGTTCGGCGGCACGCTCGCGAGCGTCGACGATACGCATGCGAAGACGATCCCCGGCGTGCGCGAGGTCATCAAGCTCGACAACGCGGTCGCGGTGATCGGCGCTCACACGTGGGCCGCGAAGCGCGGCCTGCAGGCGCTCGACATCAAGTGGAACGAGGGCGCGGGCGCGCAGGTATCGATGAAGCGCATCGTCGACGATCTCGCGGCGGCCTCGCAACATGGCGGCGCGGTGGCGCGCAAGGACGGCGACGTCGGCCGCGCGTTCGGCGATGCGAAGTCGCGCGTCGACGCGGTCTACCAGCAGCCGTTCCTCGCGCACGCGACGATGGAGCCGGTCAACGCCACGGTCCACGTGCGCGGCGACGCCTGCGAAATCTGGCTCGGCTCGCAGGTGCCGACGCGTGTCGTCGATGCGGCGGTCGCGGTCACGGGCTTGCCCGCCGACAAGATCATCGTGCATAACCATCTGATCGGCGGCGGCTTCGGACGGCGGCTCGAAACCGACATGGTCACGCAGGCCGTGAAGGTCGGCAAACAGGTGTCGACGCCGGTCAAGGTGCTGTGGACGCGCGAGGAGGACATCCAGCACGACATGTACCGACCGTACTACTACGACACGATCTCCGCCGGGCTCGACGCGAACGGCAAGCCGATCGCGTGGCAGCATCGCATCGCCGGGTCGTCGATCATGGCGCGCTTCGCGCCGCCCGCGTTCAAGAACGGGCTCGACCCCGATGCGGTGGAGGTCGCCGCCGATCTGCCGTACGACCTGCCGAACCAGCTGGTCGACTACGTGCGCGTGGAACCGCACGCGGTGCCCACCGCGTTCTGGCGCGGCGTCGGGCCGACGCGCGGCACGTTCGTCGTCGAGAGTTTCATCGATGAACTCGCCGCGCACGCGAAGATCGATCCGGTGCAGTACCGGCGCGATCTGCTCGGCAAATCGCCGCGCGCGTTGAACGTACTCAACCTGGCCGCGCAAGCGGGCAACTGGGGCAGCGCGCTGCCCAAGGGGCAAGGGCGCGGCATCTCGGTGATGCACGCGTTCGGCAGCTTCTTCGCGATCGTCGTCGAGGTCGCGCTCGAGCAGGGCGAAGTGACGGTCAAGCGCGTCAACTGCGCGGTCGATTGCGGGATGTTCGTCAACCCGAACACGATCGAAGCGCAGGTGCAGGGCGGCATCATCTTCGGTATCACGGCGGCGCTTTATAGCGAGATCACGATCAAGGACGGTCGCGTCGAGCAGAACAACTTCACCGACTACCGGATGCTGCGCATCAACCAGACGCCGCCGATCGACGTGCATATCGTGAAGAGCGGCGAGGCGCCCGGCGGCATCGGCGAACCCGGCACCGCGGCGCTCGCGCCCGCGCTGACCAACGCGATCTATGCGGCCACCGGCACGCGGCTGCGGCAATTGCCGGTTGGCCGCCAACTGCACAACGCCTGACGCGAAAGGAGCCCGACATGAAAAAAATGCTGAAGGGTCTTGGCGCGGCGCTATGCGTCGCATTGCCGTTTATCGCCCAGGCGCCTGCTGATGCCGCAACTGCGTCAGCCACCGGCGCAGCCGATCAAACGCTCGTGCAACGCGGCGCTTACCTCGCTCAACTCGGCGATTGCGCCGCTTGCCACACCGCGCCGAAAGGCAAGCCGTTCGCCGGCG
Organism: Paraburkholderia sp. MM5477-R1; assembly: GCF_050436385.1. NCBI lineage: Bacteria > Pseudomonadati > Pseudomonadota > Betaproteobacteria > Burkholderiales > Burkholderiaceae > Paraburkholderia > Paraburkholderia sp. MM5477-R1. The sequence continues at coordinate 74,187 of NZ_JBNDMC010000008.1, read as the reverse complement.
GCCTGCCGATGAACACGCCGATGGGCCGCATCTACGTGACCAATATCACGCCCGACGCACGGACCGGCATCGGTGGCTACACCGAAGCCGACTTCGCGCGGGCGCTGCGTGAGGGCGTCGCGAAAGACGGCCACAACCTGTATCCGGCGATGCCGTATCCGTCCTACGCGAAGGTCGACGACGACGACGTGAAGGCGCTGTACGCGTTCTTCATGCACGGCGTCGCGCCGGTGCAGCAGGCGAATCGCGAGTCCGACATCAAGTGGCCGTTGAACATGCGCTGGCCGCTGATGTTCTGGAACATGGCGTTTCTCGAGAAGGGTGGGTATCGCGACAAGCCGGGCAAGGACGTCGCGTGGAATCGCGGCGCGTATCTGGTGCAAGGGCTCGGACATTGCGGGTCGTGTCACACGCCGCGCGGTGTTGCGTTCCAGGAAAGTGCGCTCGACGAAAGCGGCAGCGCATTCCTGAGCGGCGCGCTGCTCGACGGCTGGTTCGCGTCGAACCTCACGGGCGAGCACAACACCGGGCTCGGCCGCTGGAGCGACGAGGATCTGCGCACGTTCCTGAAGACCGGCGCGAATCGCCATGCATCGGCGTTCGGCGCGATGACGAGCGTGATCAACAACAGCACGCAAGCGATGAGCGATCAGGACGTCGCGGCAGTCTCGACGTATCTGAAGTCGCTGCCGCCGGTCGGCGGCACCGGCGCGGCGGCCTATACGTACGATCCGCAGGCGACGAAGGTGTCGCTCGATCGCCCCGCGAACGATGCCGGCGCACGCGTCTATACGGCGTATTGCATGCATTGCCACGGCGTCGACGGGCACGGCTTCGCGCCGATGCTCGCGCCTCTCGCCGGCAATCCGAACGTGCTCGCGAAGGACGCGTCGTCGCTGATCAACGTCACGTTGAACGGCACCGGCGATCTCGTGATCGACGGCGTGCCGTCGCCGTTTCCGATGCCCGGCTTCGCCGCGGTGCTCGACGATCAGCAGATCGCCGATGTGCTGAGCTTCGTGCGGGCTGGCTGGAACAACGGCGCGCCGGCGGTCGGTGCGGCGGAGGTGGCGAAGTTGCGGCAGTCGACGCAGGCGGGGCGTTGATCGGTCGCTAAGTGCGGCGCAGAAGCGCGCTTGCCGACCTCGCGCCGTTTCAGGTTGTGGGCCAACCGACGGCAGCTATCATCGTGGGGCGGCCACACCGCGCCTTCGTCGATGGACTCGCCGTCGGCCAATGCCGACATTTGCACCACGACCGATACAGGCGCATTGGTCCTATGGGAGTCCCCGTCGTGTTCGAACGGCTCTCGGAATTGGCCACGACCTTCGTCCGCCGTGCGGCGTCGAAGTCTCTGCGCGAAGCTCATGGACTTCCGACATGACCCTATCCAGTCAAGCCCGAAACGTGTCGGTCACTCCGTCGGCTTCTCGCCTGTCGACGCTCAGTCACATACAGATCGCGTCGCTGTGGTTTGCGCTCTTTACCCAATGGATGACGGTCGTTCCGGTGCTCGTGCCGGCACAGGTCGCCGAGATGCTCGGACGCGATGCCGCGTTGAAGGAAGGCGTGGCCGGCTCCGTCATTGCGTCCGGCGCATTCATTGCGATGATCGTGGCGCCACTGGCCGGCGCTCTTTCGGATCGCTGCTCTGCAAAACATGGACGTCGGCGACCGTTTCTCGTCACCGGCGTGTTCGGCATTGCGGTTGCACTGGTATGGCTTGCTTCATTCAACGGCGGGGGCAGCGTGGGGATGTATACACTCGCGTTCCTGCATCTCCAGTTCTGGTGGAACTGGGCGGCGGGGCCGTACGCCGGGCTGGTGCCCGATGTCGTGCCAAAACAGGAAACCAACCGCGCGAGCGCGTGGCTCAACGTGATGACCGTGCTCGGCACGATCACTGGCAACGTGGTGCTCGTTGCCCTCTATTCTCCGGGCCACCTGTATCCTACGGTTGCCGCGTTCATTGCGATCATGTTGCTCTGCCTTTGGCTGACGATTCGCGGCTCGCGCGAGCCGACACCTGTCAGATCCCGAGAACGGTTCGAGCTCGTCACGTTCATGCGCTCGTTCTATCTCGATCCACGCCTGCACCGAAACTTTTACTGGGTGCTGGTAACCCGTCTGTTCGGCAACATGGGAATCTGGTCGATCTTCGCCTTCATGTTGTACTACCTGCAGGACGTGATCGGCATTCGTCATCCGACCAGTCTCCTGAATGGGCTGCTTGGCGTCGGCGTGGTGCTAGCGATCCCGGCCAGCCTGCTGGGCGCACGGCTCGCCGACCGGCACGGCGTCGTTCCCGTTGTCCGCCTGACCAGCTGGATCATGGCCGGAGCTGCGATCGGCTTTGTCCTGCTGGCGTTGCATCCAAACCTGTCGCTGGTGATCGCAGTCGGGCTGGTTTTCTGCGCCGCTTACGGAACCTATCAAGCCGTCGACTGGGCACTCGCGCTGCAAGTGTTGCCAGACGATGCGTCCAGCGGCAAGGACATGGGCATCTGGCAAGTGTCGATGGTGCTACCGCAGATCCTCGGCCCTGCCGCGACCGGGTGGATGCTGTCATGGGTCAAGGCGTTTGCCGGTGCCGGACCCGCCTATGTCGTCGCGTTCGTCGTCGCAGCAGGGTGGTTCGTGCTCGCGGCGTGGTTCGTCTCGCGCATCAAGATTGCTTCCCGGCAGCACGTATCCGTGACTTGAACTACAGAGCGCGAATCACCTCACCTCACCGATGCTGTCCCACCTTCTGCCGCTTTTCGAGCACGCGAGCATACCAGGTCAGCGGAAAACACATCGCGAAGTAGATCATCGCGACCATGCCGTAGATCGGAAACGGCCGGAACGCGGCATTCGTGATCATCGTGCCGGTCTTCGTCAGTTCGGCGAAGCCGATGATCGACGCGAGCGCGGTGCTCTTGACCACCTGCACGAGAAAACCGACGCTCGGCGCGACCGCGATCTTCAGCGCCTGCGGCCACACGATGTAGCGCAACTGCTGGCCGAACGTCATGCCGAGGCTCGCACCCGCGGCCCACTGACCGCGCGGCACCGCTTCGACGCAGCCGCGCCAGATGTCGACCAGATACGCGCTCGTATAGAGCGTCAGCGTGACGGTCGCGGCGGCCCACGGCGACACGTCGATGCCGATGAGCGGCAAGCCGAAGAAGGCGAGAAAAAGCTGCATCAAGAGCGGCGTGCCCTGAAACACCTCGACGTACAGCACGACGATGCGGCGCAGCCACGCGATCGGCGACACGCGCATCGCGAGCAGCACGAGCCCGACGATCCCGCCGCCGACGAACGCGATCAGCGACAGCAGCACGGTCCAGCGCGCGGCGAGCAGCAGGTTGCGGGCGATGTCCCACAGCGTGAATTCGACCATGATCAGCGCTCCGTCGGCAGGGTGCGCGCGCCGCGCCACATCAGGCGGCTGCGCCAGTTGCGCGGCAAGCCGTCGTTGCCGCTACTGCTGCGGTTGTTACCTCGCGCCGCGCGGCCCGCGAACAGCCCGCGGCCGAAGCGGTTCAACAGCTGCCGCAACACGATCGACATCAGCAGATAGGCAGCCGTGATGATCACGTAGCTCTCGAACGAGCGGAAGTTGCGAGACTGGATGAAGTTCGCCGCATAGGTCAGGTCGGGCACCGAGATCTGCGACACGACGGCCGAGCCGAGCATCACGATCAGCACCTGGCCGAGCAGCGCGGGAAACACGTTGGCGAGCGCCTGCGGCAGCACGACGTAGCGGAACACCTGGCGCCCATGCAGGCCGAGCGCCTGGGCGGCCTGCACCTGGCCGCGCGAAATCGAATCGATGCCGGCGCGCACGATCTCGATCGCGTACGCGCCGAGATTGACGGTCATCGCAAGAATCGCGGCCTGTATCTCGTCGATATGAATGCCGAGGCTCGGCAGGCCGAAAAACACGAAGAACAACTGCACCAGAAACGGCGTGTTGCGGATCAGCTCGACATAGCTCGCGACCAGCCAGCGCGCCCACTTCGGCCCGGCCGCCGCGATGCTCGCGCCGGCGATCCCCACCATCCCGCCCGCCAGGGTCGACACGGCCGTGAGGCCGAGCGTCACGGCGGCGCCGCGCGCGAGCATCCCCGCATACAGGCCGAAGCCGCTGAAATCGAACGCGTAAGTCATGGCCTCGTGCCCATCGTAGGATCAGATCGCGGCGCGGCCTTCACGGCGCCACGCCACAGGTTTCAAAAATCGGCCGGCAGCGGCGCGCGCAGCCACTTCTGCGAAATCGCGTTCATCGTGCCGTCCTTGCGGGCCTTGGCAATCGTTTCGTCGACCTTCGCCTTCAGGCGCGGCTCGTTCTTGTTCAGACCGACGTGATCGGGCGAGCTGAACAGCGCGAACTTCTGCTCCGGATCGTTCGCCGGATGCCGCGCGAGAATCGTCGCGCCGACGTCGTTGCCGACCACCATCAACTGTACCTGACCAGAAAGAAACGCCGAAATAGCGCCGTTCGGATCGTCGAAACGTTTGATGTTCGCCGACGGCGGCGCGATCTTCGTCACGCTCAGGTCTTCGAGCGTGCCGCGCGCGACCGAGATCGACTTGCCGCCGAGGTCGGCGGCGGTCTTCACCGGCAGCGACTTCGGGCCGAACACCGCGAGGTAGTACGGCGCGTAGGGTTGCGAGAAGTCGATCACTTTTTCGCGCTCGGGCGTCTGCCCGACCGACAGCAACATGTCGGCCTTGTGGTCGGCGAGAAAGGCCATGCGGTTGTCGCCGGTGACCGGCACCAGTTCGACCTTCGCGTTGAGCGCCTTGCCGATCAGATTGGCGACGTCGATGTCGTAGCCGACCGGTTTCATGTCCGGACCGATCGAGCCGAACGGCGGATAGTCCTCGAATACGCCGATGCGCACGGTGCCCGACTTCGCGATGTCGTCGAGCGCGTCGGCATGCGCGGCCGACGGCAGCGCGCACAGCGCGCCGAGCGCGGTCATCGCGAGCGTCGCGGCGAGCGTCGCGAACACGCGGCGGGTCGATTGGAGAGCGGGGCGCTGGTTCATGATGTGTTCCTCTGTCGTAATACGGTAGTTATTCAGGCAAAGCCGTGTGATGGATTCGGGTATCAGGCGGCGCGCGCGGCGATCAGCTTGCACGCGTGCGGCGGCAGCTCGGCGAGCACCGGCATGCCGAGCGCGAGCCCGGGCGTTTCGCGCGGCGTGGTTGCGGCGGTCAGCGTGAAGCCCACGCAATCGATCGTCGCTTCGAGCGAGGCGCCGACGTCGCGAATGAACGTGACGGTACCAGGCAGCCGGTTCGGGTTCGGTGCTTCCGTGGCCGCCTTCACGCAGATGTCCTCGGGGCGAATCAGCAGGCGGATCGCGTCGCCGGCCGCACCCGGCTGCCGCGCGTCGGCGAGCGGCGCGCTCGGGTGCGGCGTCACCGCGATGCGCCGTCCGCCCGGCAGGCTCACGACGCCCGCGCCGTCGTACCTCACCGGCAGAATGTTGCCGAGCCCGATGAAGTCGGCGACGAACTCGCTGACCGGATCGCGGTAGATGTCGAGCGGCTTGCCGACCTGCGCGATGCGGCCTTTCTCCATCACGACGATCTCGTCGGCCATCGTCATCGCTTCGCGCTGGTCGTGCGTGACCATGATCGTCGTGATGCCGAGGCGTTGCTGCAGCAGGCGGATTTCGACCTGCATCGCTTCGCGCAGCTTCGCGTCGAGCGCGGACAGCGGTTCGTCGAGCAGCAGCAGTTGCGGCTCCGAAGCGATCGCGCGCGCGATCGCGACGCGTTGGCGTTGCCCGCCCGACAGTTGCGTGACCGGCCGGTTCGCCATGTGCGGCAGCTGGATCAGCTCGAGCAGTTCGGCGACGCGGCGCGCCTGCCGGTCTTTCGCGACCTTGCGCAGCTTCAGCGGATACGCAACGTTCTGCGCGACCGTCATATGCGGAAACAGCGCGAGCGACTGGAACACCATGCCGAAGTCGCGCCGATTGGCCGGCAGTCGCGTGATGTCGCGGCCGGCGAAATGAATGCTGCCCTCGGTCGGCGTTTCGAGGCCTGCGATCATCCGCAGCAGCGTGGTCTTGCCGCAGCCGGATGGGCCGAGAAAGCACACGAGCTTGCCGTCGGGCACGCTCAGGTCGACGTCGTCGACGGCATGCACGGCGCCGAAGCGCCGCGTGACGGCCTGCAAGGTCAGATGGGTCATCGGAGGCTCCAGCAAAGGTGGCGGGTTCACAGCGCGACGCCTTCGTCGCCGATCAGCTTTTCGAGCAGCCAGATCAGCGCGAAGTCGATCGCGACGATGACCACCGCGAAACAGAACACGGTCGGATCGAGCGACGACACCGTGCGGCTATAGAGCCATACCGGCAGCGTCATCGTGTCGATGCTGTAGAGAAAGAACGTCACCGTGAACTCGTTGAACGACACGATGAAGGCGAACAGCATGCCGGCGAGAATGCCGGGGCGCATCAGCGGCAGCACCACGTCGATGAGCGCGCGGCCGGGGCTCGCGCCCATCACGAGCGCGGCTTCCTCGAACTCGGGGCCGATCGACGCGACCGACGCCGCGCAGTTCTTCACCGTGAACGGCAGCGCCAGGATCACATGCGCGATGATCAGACGGCCGACGCCCAGCTCGACCGGCAGCACGTTGAACACCAGCAGCAGCGACAGGCCGAGCATCACGAGCGGATAGACGAGCGGCAGCGCGACCAGTTGCTCGACCACCGGCTTGCCGTGAAAACGGTAGCGCGACAGCGCGTACGCGGCGGGCACGGAGACCAGCGTCGCGATCAGCATCGTCGATAGCGCGACGACGAGACTCGTGCTCAGCGCGGCGCCCATCGACAGCGTATCGGTCGCGTCCGGTGACACGAAGCTGTGCCACGCCGCGCGGTACCAGTGCAGGCTGTACGCGTGAGGCGGGAATTCGAGCGTGTCGGCCGCGCTGAACGACATCGCGATCATCGTCAGGATCGGCAGCGCGGCGAGAAACAGCACCACGCCCGCGACGAGCGCGGTCGCGCGGCCGAGCTGGCCGGGCATCGTCTGAGGCAGGCGCGGGAAGCGTGGCGAACGAGGTTCGATGCGCGGCAGGCGCGAGGTCGGCAGCGGCGTGCTCATGCGTGAGGCTCCCCGCTCAGACGTTGGGTGCGGCGCACGAGCCGTTGCGACAGCGCCATCACAGCGAGCGTCGCGATCATCAGCACCACGCCGGAAGCGGAGGCGGCCGGCCAGTTCAAGAGCGGTGCGACCTGATCGTGCACCAGCACCGCGAGCATCGGCACACGCCGGCCGCCGAGCAGCAGCGGCACCGCGAACGCGCTCGCGTTGTACGCGAACACCAGCAGCGCGCCCGACACGAGGCCCGGCATCGCGAGCGGCAGCAGCACGTGACGCAGCGTTTGCCAGCGCGTCGCGCCGAGCGTCGCGGCGGCTTCCTCGTACGAGAGCGACACCGCGCGCATCGCGCTGGACAGCGGCAGCACGGCGAGCGGAAACGCGGTCTGGATCAGCCCCAGCAGCACGCCATGCTCGCGATACAGCCACATCACCGGACGCTCGACGAGTCCGCTCGCGAGCAGCGCGTGATTGAGCAGACCCGCCGGGCCGAGGATCACGAGCCAGCCATAGCCTTGCAGCAGCAGATTGACGAGCAGCGGCAGCAGCACACCCGCGAGCAGCAGCCGGCGCGCGAGCCGCGATGTCGTGCGCGCCATCGCGAGCGCGACCGGAATCGCGAGCACGACCGCGCACAGCATGCTCTGGAACGCGAGCCGCAGCGTCAGCCACAACGATTTCAGGAAGTAGCCGTCGAGCAGGTCCGCGTAGTTCTGCAGCGTGAAGCTGCGCCATTCATTGCCGGACGTGCCGAAGCTCATGCGCAGCACGACCAGTGCGGCCGCGCCGAGTATCGCCAGAAACAGCAGGATCGGCGCAAGTAGCAGCCACGGGCGCGCTTTCGCGAGCGTCGTTGCGCCAGCAGCGCGGTCGGTCACGGCCGTCGCAACAACTGCGGAAGCGGAGGCGCCGCCGCCGGGCGCTGGGCCCGGCGCGGCTTCGTCCGGCATCATCGCGGCACGCCGCGGGAAGCGCGCGAGCATCGTGGTTACGCCGAGAAGATTTCGGTGTAGCGCTTGATCCATGCCGGCTGCACGGCGGCGAGCGCCTTGTCGTCATGCAGCACGGCTTTCTCGGCGATCTGCTGCGGGCTCGGCACGAACGCGCGGCTCTCGGCCGGAATCATCGCTTTCGAATTGACTGGGCCGTTCAGCACATCGGCGGCCATGCGGCCTTGCACGCCGGCGTCGAGCGAGTGATTGATGAACGCGTGGATCAGGTCGGTGTCGCCCGGATGCGCTTTCGGAATCACCGTGAACATCAGTTGCGTCGCGAAGCCTTCCTTCATGCCGTAGGTCACGCCCATCTTGTATTCGGGCTTGCGGATCTGATCCGGGAAAAACGCGGGCGAGTAGATGCCGCCGATGTCGAGCGAGCCCGTGCGGAACAGGTCGGCCACCTGGTTTGGGTTCTCGCCGAGCGTCATCACGCGGTCTTTGAGCTGCGCGAGCTTCTTGAAGCCGGGCTCGATGTTCTGCTGCGAGCCGCCGTTCATCTTCGCGGCGATGATCGCGAGATCGACCGCTTCGGCCCACTCGGGCGGCGGCAGGAAAACGCGACCGGCGTATTTCGGGTCCCACAGCGCCTCGTACGACGAAGGCGGCGTCTTGACCGTCGCGGTGTTGTAGATGAGGCCGTCGGACCACAGCAGATAGCCGACGCCGAAGCCGTTCGCGCCGGTGCGGTATGGCGGCGCGACTTCTTTCAGGTTCGGCAGGCGGTCGAGGTCGGGCTTCATCAGCAGGCCCGCGTCGGCGAGGCCGGAGGCGCCGACGCCGGCGAGCGTGATCACGTCATAGGTTGGGCGCTCGCCCGCTGCCTTGACTTTGGCGACCATGCCGGAGGTGCCGTCGGCGCGATCGGCGATGACCTTCGCGCCGGTCTTCGCCGTGAAGGTCGCGGCGATGTTGCGCAGCGCGGCCGTGCCGGTATCGTCCGACCACGTCAGGATGCGCAGCGTCTTGCCGCTGAAGTTGTGCTCCTGCGCGCGCAGGTTGAGGAACGGCATCGGCAGCGCGGATGCCGCGAGCGCCGTACCGATCGTCTTGATGGCCTGCCTTCTACCCCGTTTGATCTGCTGCATGGCGGTCTCCTGTGTTGAACGCCCGTTGCCCATGATTCGCCGTGACCGCTGCCGGATCTACCGTGCGTGGATGCACTGTAGGTTTGCCAAAATCACGCAACAATCGAAATATGCGCATGGATCGCATGACGTACGCTCATGGCTCGCCGCCGGCGAACGCGGTGGCGAGCGATTTGGCGACGCGCCGGGAAGCTACGGGCGATGGCTTATGCGGGTTAACGTCCAGATCTGCCCGAGGAATCCCAGCGTGCGTCGAGGTATGAGGAAAGCTCGGTTCTGTGCGATTGCTGAAGGTTGTTTTGCACCGCGCCGGTGCGACATTCCTCGGTACGGGCGTTTTTCACGCATGCCATGAGTCGAACGCATGCGGGTTTGCCTGCGCGCCCACTCGTGCGCGCATAGCCGATCGCGTATGCTGTGGGCTTGACGGGCAGGGCGGCGAGGGGCGCTGCCGCAGCCACGCAATGATTTTTTCTGATCCTGGACATCCGATGCGACGCCTACCGCCGCTCAACGCGCTGCAGATTTTCGAAACCGTCGCGCGCCATCGCAGCTTCACGCGTGCCGCCGACCATCTGTGCCTGACGCAAGGCGCGGTCAGCCGGCAGATCATCGCGCTCGAGGAGTACTACAAGTTTCCGCTGTTCAAGCGTCACGCAAAGGGGCTGACGCTGACCGCCGAGGGCGAAATGCTGCTGCCGGCGGTCAAGGAGAGCTTCGCGCGGATCGAGGAAATGTCGCTGCGCTTGACGAGGCAGCGCACCGATCTCGCGCTCAAGGTGCCGACCTGCGTGATGCGCTGGATGCTGCCGAAGATCATGCGCTTCCAGTCCGACTATCCCGATCTTCACGTGCAGATCACGACCACCTGGCAGCACGACGTCGATTTCCAGAGCGAGCCGTTCGACGCGGCGATCATCTACGGTTCGTCGCCCGGTGCGGACGTGCAGGCGGTGTCGCTGTTCGAGGAGCGTCTGACGCCGGTCTGCACGCCCGAGCTGCTGAAGGACAAGCCGCTCGCGCAGGTGGCCGATCTCGGGCGCCACACGCTGCTGCATCCGACGCGCGATCACCGCGACTGGAAGATGTGGCTCGCGAAAGTCGCGGAAGCCGATTCGGCGGGCGCCGCGACGATCGACGCGGAGCTCGGCCCGAGCTTCGATACGCTCGACATGGCGACCAACGCCGCCGCGCAGGGCTTCGGCGTCGCGATCAGCGACCTCGCGCTAATCGACGAGGACGTCGCCGCCCGGCGCCTCGTGCGGCCGTTCGATACCGTGCTGAAGACCGGCTGGCGCTATTACTTCGTATATCCGGACTCAGTCGCGCAACAGCAGAAGCTGAATCTGTTCCGCGACTGGATCGCCGAGCATTGGGAAGAGTGAGGTTGCCGTCCGCCCGTGCCGGATAAGGCATCGCGTCAAGGCGCGAACGACAGAAACAGATAAGCCGCGAACAGCGACAGATGCACGGCGCCTTGCAGAATCGTCGTGCGCCCGGTGCTGAGCGTCAGCGTCGCGACCACCAGCGTGAGCGCGAGCAGCACCATGTCCTTGCCATCGATGCCGAGCACGATGGGCTGGCCGATGTACAGGAACACGCCGGCGACGGTGGGAATGGTCAGGCCGATACTCGCCAGTGACGAGCCGAGCGCGAGGTTCAGACTGGTCTGCAGACGGTCGGCGCGCGCTGCGCGCAGCGCCGCGAGTCCTTCCGGCAACAGCACCAGCGACGCAATCACGATACCGACCACCGCCGGCGGCGCGCCCGCGCTCAGCACCGCTGACTCGACCACCGGCGACAGCACTTTCGCGAGCAGCACGACCGCGACGAGGCTCACGAGCAGCAGCACGCCGCTGATGGCGGCGAGGCGCGCGCCGGGCGGCTCGGCATGGACGTCTTCGTCGGGCACGCCGGCGAGGAAGTAGTCGCGATGGCGCACCGTCTGCACGAACACGAACACGCAGTACAGCACCAGCGACGACACGCCGGCAAACGCGAGCTGCGACGGCGACAGGACAGGCCCGGGGCTGGTGGTCGTGAAATTCGGCATCACGAGCGTCAGTACCGACAGCGACGCGAGCACCGCCAGCGCGGCCGCCGCGCCGCGGCTCTGGAAGTCCTGTTCCAGATGGCGGATGCCGCCCACCAGCAGACACAGCCCGACGAGCCCGTTGCAGACGATCATCACGGCCGCGAATACCGTATCGCGCGCGAGGCCGGCTTTCTCGGGACCGGACGTCAGCATCACCGAGACGATCAGCGCCACCTCGATCACCGTGACGGCGACCGCGAGCACCAGCGTGCCAAACGGCTCGCCGACGCGATGCGCGACCACTTCGGCATAATGCACTGCAGCAAACACGGCCGCGCATAGCGACATGCCGGCCAGTGCGAGCAGCAGCGTGTTGCCCGGCATCGCGTAGGCGGCGGCGAGCACGATCCAGCTAACGATCGGCGCGACGAGAGTCCAACGAGGCAAGACGGTCGCGGACGAAGTCATGCGGCCTTCCTTTCGGTGCGTGTGTGAACTTGAAGTAATATCTTAACAAGTGACGTTAAGCTATTAAATTATCGGGGATAACTCGTTACGAGAAGCCGTCACCACGCGGTCGGGTCGTCATCGCGACGCGCGTAGCGCATTGAAAATATCGCGGTTTCGGGGGCGCGGGGAATCGCCGCGTCGGATGGTGCGATGGCCGCACCGTGAGGCAATGGTGTCGAGCGCTGGATCGGAGGGGAATTGGCGTCGCGGCGGAGCTTTCCGCCGTCGACGCCAGCTTGCTGCTGTTACCGCAACTTCTTCGGCCGTTCGACCGGATTACTGGCCCATCGCGCGGATCGACAGCGCGCTCTTCACCGACGTCACGCCTGCCACGCCTTGAGCGGCGTTCGTCGCGAGTTCGATCTGAGCCTGTTCCGGCACCGAGCCTTCCAGCGTGACGGCGCCTTCGCGTGCGCGCACGGTGATGTTGCCGACGGTCAGGCCCTTCGTACGTGCGAGCGTCGCGCGGACCTTCTTCTGCAGCGCGCGATTAGCCGCGCGAGTCTGCTTGGCGGTCGGTGCCATTGCCGCCGGCGCTGCGGTCGCGGCCGCCTCGCTGCTTTGCGCGTACGCGTTGAGGGAAGCGAGAACGACCAGTGCGCCGCCGATCATCTTGATTGCCGAGAATGCTTTCATTCAACCATCTCCTGTTGTCGTAGAACGTCGATCCCCGGATGGGGTCGATTTTTTTACACCAGCGGGTACGGCGGGATTCAATGCCAATGGAACAGGTACAGCAGTCTGCGAACGCTTTCAGCCGACACGCAGTTTCAGCGAGCCGCGAAGCGCGCGCCGAAACATGCAAACGGCCGTGTGACCGGCCGGATGAACACAATACAACAATTGGTGCCATGTTGACTTCCATGGCGCAGAAAATGAGGCTTCGGTACAACGAATTTGTCGAGCGTAACCGGTCGATGACGTGGGAGTGGGGCGACTGCGCGCTTGTCGCGAGGCCGTAGGTTTCAGCACCGATTTCAGCACCGACTCAAGGACACCCAGCGCATGCGAAACGAAGCTCTTCCGATCCGACCGTTGCGCCGCGAGGATCTGCCGATCGATACCGTGGAACTCGCGCGCTTCATGGTCGGCAAATATCTCGTGCACGATCTGCCCGAAGGACGCCTGAGCGGACGCATCGTCGAGACCGAGGCGTATCCGCTCGGCGACTCGACGAGCCATGCGTTCATCGGACGTCGTCCGTACAACGGGTCGATGTTCCTCGCGCGCGGTCATGCTTATGTGCGGCTCACCTACGGCGTGTCTTACATGCTCAACATGTCGTCCGAAGCGGAGGAGGTCGGCGCCGGCATCCTGCTGCGCGCGATCGAACCGCTCGAAGGACTCGCGCTGATGGAAGCGCGCCGTCCCGGCGTGCCGCTGCGCGATCTTGCGCGCGGACCCGGCCGGCTGACGGTGGCGTTCGGCATCGGCCAGGCGCTCGACGGCCGCGATTTGTGTACGGGGCGGGGGCTATGGATCGGCGTGATCGAGACTGGCGACGCGCCGATCGGCGTGACGACGCGCATCGGCCTGTCGCGCGAGATGCACCGTCCGTTGCGATTTTTCGAGCCGGGCAGCGCGTTCGTCAGCGGCCCGCGCAAGCTACTGACGATTCCGCATTCGGGCGCATGACGTCGCAGCTACGCGCGTACATCGATTCAGACGTTTCGGCGTGCGTGCGGGCGAATTTTTTCTTCGATCAGACGTATTTCGGAAACATCAGACGCAAAGGTGACGATCCGGGCAATTGTTACCCCGAAGATCATGCTAACGGAGGCGGTTCCACGATATTTCCCGAGATCGTTGCGAACTGAGCAATTTTCTATCTCGAAATTAAGGGTTTTCCCTTGGCAGTGCGGTGACTAGACTCAAGTCATTCGCTGGACACCGAGGTGTCGGCGATGCAGATAAAACCACATTGGAGGGAAGTCACCATGAAATCGCTGATCAAGGCAGTTGCCATTGCGGCCCTTGTCGCCGCGCCAGTCGTATCGTTCGCGCAGTCGAGCCAGCAGCCGGTCACCCGCGCGGAAGTCCGCAGCGAACTGATCCAGCTGGAGCACGCGGGCTACAACCCGGCGACCTCGAGCGACCCGAAATATCCGGCCGACATCCAGGCCGCCGAGCAGCGCGTGCAGGCGCAAAATCCGACCGTCGCGCAAACCCAGCCGAGCGCTGATACCAGCGGTTACGGCGCGCCGATGAGCGGATCGACCCAGGCGGGCGGCATGAAGCAGCCGATGAGCGGCCCGAAGAGCGTCTATTTCGGTAACTAATTTCGGTAACTAAGCAGGCAGCAGAATCTGTGTGCGCGTCGTTTGACGGCGCACACAGCGTTTCATACCCGGTACTGTTTCAAACGAGCGCGCCGCACTCATGCGCCCGAGAGCGTGTGATCCGCGCGCGTAGCGTTCCTCTTTCCGAAGGAACCTCCGCTGCCGCAAGGTAGCTTGGCCCAAGCTCTTAGAGGTTTGGGCTTTTTTTGCGCCTGGTCCCGCGCGGATGATCGATGCGGTGTCGCTCAGCGAAAACCGTGCTGCCTGTCAGAGCCGTTCGCCGTGAATATAGAACTCGAGTTGCTGAATCGTGAACTGCTGTTCCGCGATGATGTCCTTCACGAGGTCGCCAATCGACACCATGCCGACCAGCCTCTCGTTGTCGATGACAGGCAGGTGACGCATGCGCCGCTCGGTCATCAGCGCCATGCAGTCTTCGGTCGTCTGGTCCGGACGAACGAAGCGCACCGCCTTGCTCATGATGTCGCGCACCGGCGTCGCCTTCGACGACCGGTCCATCAGCACGATCTTGCGCGCGTAGTCGCGCTCCGTGATGATGCCGGCGATGCTGTCGCCGTCCGTCACCACCAGCGCGCCGATGCTTTTCTCGGCCATCAACCGGATCGCCTCGTAGACGGAATCGTCGGCGCCGATCGTGTAGACGTCGGAGGGGTTCGGTTTCGTTTTAAGAAGCTGTGCAACGCTTGTCATGGAGCGGCTCCGTTTCGCAATGCAGCACGCCGAAGTGGCGCACTGTCGTGAGGGACAGGCGATACCAGTATAGGCGCGACGTGCGCCCGCGGTACACCGGGAATACCTCGGGCGCGCCGGACGATGCGCGCTGGATTGACGCGGTCCGCGCGGGCTTGTTTCGGGTCTCGGGCTCGTGTTTCGCGTGATGCGCGTCTGCCGGGTGCGGCTTGTCGCGGGGCAGCGTCCCGTGCAAGCGAAGGGGCATCCACGTGCTGCATGCGGATTAGCGGTAAACTCGCAATCCACACCTTATCCCCGGCTCGACCGGGTTCATGCCAGCACCATTGTTCAACGCCATGCTCACGTCTCAGGATCCATCGCCCGCAGCGGACGGCGCCGTCACCGGCGAATGCGTCGTGCTCGACGCCACCGCCACGCTGCCCACGCGCTACGGCACGTTCACTTCCTATGTGTTTCGCGTGGTCGACAGCGGCGCCGAACATCTCGCGCTCGTGATGGGCGATGTCGCCAACCAGTCGTCGGTGCTGACGCGCCTGCATTCGGAATGTCTGACGGGCGACGTGCTCGGCTCCTATCGCTGCGACTGCGGCGAGCAGCTCGATCTCGCGCTGCGCTATATCGCGGCAGAGGGTTGCGGCGTACTGCTGTATCTGCGCGGCCACGAAGGACGCGGCATCGGTCTGTCCAACAAGATCCGCGCGTATGCGCTGCAGGAGCAGGGGCGCGATACCGTCGAAGCCAACCTCGATCTCGGCCTGCCCGACGATTCACGCGAATACGATTCGGCCGCGGGCATCCTGCGCACGCTGAAGGTCACGTCGGTGCGGCTGATGAGTAACAATCCCGAAAAGTTCGACACGCTGTCGAAGCACGGCATTCCGGTGTGCGAGCGTGTCGCGCTCGCGATTCCGATGCGCGAGGAAAACGAGCGGTATATCCGCACGAAGCAGCTGAAGTTCGGGCATTACTTCGACGAGAATGAGTAGCCATGTTTTCAGGCTTGTCTCGGTAAGCCAAAAGCCTTCCCAGGATATACCGCAAGTAACTGAATTTTAAGAAAAATATTAACGCTTCAGGCCCGTCGGTTGGTGTGTCGACGCGTGTCTCCGCTTACCCAAACTTGTGATGCTGGCATAGGTTTTTGTGCCGTTATGCAGAAAACCTGCGCCGAGGGAAGAATGCGCTTTGATGCACGTGCCGTGGCCAAGCTGCCGAGCGGCAAGCACATGACGTTTGAGGGATTTCCAGGCCTACGCCTACCAGGCTTCAACGAGCCGCAAGTCATGGACGTATCGCTATAAGTCGCCGATCGACGGTCGCATGCGACAGGTGAAGCTCGTGAGTGGCCGTCGACCTCATTTGCTGCAGCGATCGCTGCGTGGCAAACGAAGCGCGTCGAACGCGATTCCGGAGCCGAACCTTCGACACTGCGGAGAACGGGAATCAGCGGCTGCGCACCCAGGCGATTACACCGTCAGACAGCGGTGCCGCGACTATCTGGAAGGGTATGTAGAAGTAAATCGGAAGACAAAGGGAGCGGTCGAGGTCGCACGTATATTCAAGGCGAAGCTGGGGCCTATAGGGGATATGCGCGTCACAGCCGTCACACGCGCCCAGGCTTTCGATTTCCTCGAGTCGTACCGGTCGACGCCGGTGCTCGCCTCGCGCCTTCGCATGGAACTGGGTAGCGCCTGGCATTACGCGCTTGATGCTGGTCGTCTTCCTGAACAACATCAGCAAGAAGTGGACGATGCCGATCCGCGACTGGAAGGCCGCACTGAACCGCTTCACGATCCAGTTCGAAGAGCGGCTGGTGCCGGGTTAAGCCTCAACCCGTTTACACAAAATTCCGGACACCCCCCGCGCTTGCCCGTCACGCATTGGTCCGCCCACGACCTTCGACGCGCAACTCGGACGCTTCTTGCAACGCTGGGATGTCCCAACGATATTGCCGAGGCAGTCCTCGGCCACGTACAGCCCGGAATCATCGGCGTCTACAACCGCGATACTTACCACAGGGAAAGGCGTGAGTGGCTCACGCAGCTGTCGCATCGCCTGGCGGCTCCAGCGCCGCCCAGATCTCGTTGCTTATTTTTCGTCTTGTCATCCTGCCAGGATATGGCGTCTGGGCCCAGCCGCGCTGTCCAGGTTGTATTAACGACTCTTAGCGGGAAACGGTATACCACTACACCGCGTAGCTGATCACGTCGGGTGGAAATCGATAGCCAAACATAGGAGAGCGGGTTGTCGACGGCGGTATCGTTCTGTTGGGCGGCTGCTTTCATGAACGAAATCATCGCCGGGCCCCCTTAAACCTGCCAATACGTGAACAAAGCCTGGAGAGTATCTCCGTCTTAAGCATCCTTTCAGTTTCGTCTGCATACCATACGATTGTCCATTTCGTCCGGTGGCCCAGCCGATGTCCACGTGATTTGGTGGCGGTCGAGTTGATCACCAGGAAAAGAGTCCAGGGGCACCTTCATGACCTTCGGGGACTTTCGTGTTCCGCCTGACTCGCGGCGGTTCCCATGATCCATAAAAGTTCGACCGTTAGCGTACCGGCCGTGACCGATGTGCCGCGGCACATTGCAATCATTATGGACGGCAATGGCCGCTGGGCGGCGCAGCGCAGGCTGCCCCGAGTGGCCGGTCACGTGAAGGGTGTCGAAGCGGTCCGCGCAATCGTCGAGGGCTGCGCGCGGCGCGGCGTCGAATTCCTGACGCTGTTTGCATTCAGTTCGGAGAACTGGCGCCGGCCGGAGGACGAAGTGTCGTTCCTGATGCGTCTGTTCGGGGCGACGCTACAGCGTGAAACGGCACGGTTGCACAAGAATGGCATCCGCTTGCGCGTCGTTGGTGATCTATCGGCGTTCGATGCGCACCTTCGGGCGCTCGTGAAGCGAGGGGAAATCAGAACCGCCCACAATACGCGTATGACGCTGACCATTGCGGCGAATTACGGCGGTCGCTGGGATATCCTTCACGCTATAAGCGAGCTACCCGCACGGAGTGCCGTCGATGGTCACGCCGTGCCGGTCGACGAAGCCAGCTTCGCGCAATATCTGGCGATGGCGTACGCGCCGGAACCCGATCTGCTGATCCGGACCGGAGGTGAGCAGCGCATCAGCAACTTCCTGCTATGGCAGCTCGCGTACACTGAACTCTACTTCACCGACATATTCTGGCCAGATTTTGACGACGCCGCGCTTGATGCCGCACTCGCATCATATCGGGCGCGCGAACGTCGTTTTGGGCGCGCAAATGCATGACAGAGGTGTGAAGTATTCACTCATGCTAGACGCCTACTTTATCGGGAGGAGATGGGTCACTCAGACAATCTCCTGCTGTACGAAATGGCCGGTGCCATTCTGTCAGCCGCGCCGCGATCGCGGCACGCCACTGGCGAATTGCGCAACCGCTACTTTTCCACGCTCGTCGAAGGGCTTGAGGCCGTCGAGGCCTGTTTCCGACACTGGATCAGGTCAAACGAGATTTTGCGAAGATTATGCTGCATTATTCAAGACGCTCTGTTTAGTTATCGCGACCCAGCGACATTTGGCTCAAAAGCTGTGATTTGCAGGAGACGAACGATGGGCTACTGGCGCTCATAAGGAGGTTCGGTCCATGCATTTTCTTGGGACTCGGTGCTCGCCGTGCAGGATTCGCTCAGGCGGGCTGGCCTGTGGTTGCTGCAATGCGGGGAGACGCCGGGTCATTTGACCAACGTCAAAACCCTGCGGTGCAATGAGAAGAACGTGAGAGAAGTCCAGGATGCAAAGCTTATCTGATGCTTAGCGAAGTCATGTTTGGGATGACTGACCAAACCAGAGCGATGCTTCGGGCCGTGGGATTTCTCATGTAATCAGCGTACTCCTGGGCAACTTAAGGCGAGGTTAACGATGCGCATCAACGGCGAACGTGTCGAAGCGTGCATTGTCGGCGCGCTATTGGTGTTCAATGCCGCGCCCGGCCTCTTTCAGGAAGAGCAGGCAAATTGTGTCGTCGATGCATTGAGGCAGCGCAGAGTCGGCTCGGTGTCGATCCGGCTCCCGCGTTATCGTGATGATGTGGGCCGCCGGCCTTCAATGCTTCAGGCAAGTGTCGGCGTTCTTCCATGTGCAGACGTCGAGTCCGGTGTGAATGACCGGAGGTACCGACTTCCCTTCCGCGAGGTCACGCATGACCATCGCGGCGCGGTAGCCCATTTCCTCGGGCCGCTGGCCGACGAGCACATTCACCTTGTGTTCCTTGAGCGCTTGCAGTTCGGGCCCGAGCGTATCCGCCGAGACGATCACGAACTTGCCGTTCTTGATCTTGTCCATTATCGGCGCGACAACCTGCGAAAAAGCCTGCGGCGCAAAGAGAGGCCAGCCGCCCGCTAGCAGAAAGGCGTCGAGACCGGTAGGGTGGGCGGTCAGCGTGTCCTGCATCATCTGGTTCGCCTTGGCGGCGTCGTCGTTCACGTAGAGCGGACAGCCACTGATCTCATGCCAGCCGTTCTCGCCAGCGAGCTTCGTGATCCCTTTCTTCCCGGAGAGCACATCGCGCGCGCCCTGGGCCCGCTGGTTGATGTTCTCCGCTGCCGGATTGCCCATCACCAGGCAGACATTGCCGCCTTTCGGCATCAGCATCTTCAACTGCTCGCCAAGCTTGGCGCCCAGTTCGTAGTTGTCGGTGCCGACATAGCTCTTGCGCAGTGACGCATCCTTCGGCAGCAGATCGGCATCCGCGGTGATGACCGGGACCGATCCGCCGCGGCGGCGCAGCACCTCCGCCACAGCCGGCGCGTTCGCTGGCGAGATCGCCATGCTCGCGACGCCCTTGGTCAGCAGGTCGTCGATGATCTGCACTTGCGCGCTCTCGTCCGCGGCGGTCGCGGGACCGGTGTAGTAGCAGTTGTAGCCTTGCTTGTTGAGTTCCTTGTTCGCCCGTTCGCATCCTTGATGCATGAGGTCGAAGTACGGGTTGTCGAGACCCTTCACCACCAGCGCAAGGGTCTTATCGGCCGCGAAGCCAGAGGACGCCAGCATCGCGAGTCCTCCAGCCGCGGCAAGACACATCCACAGTTTCTTCATTGCTTCCTCCTGTTCGGCGCCGGCTCTACGGTGCCCATGTGGGCCTACACAGTCTTCATAACGATCCAACGTCAGGCCCGAAATCGGAACTCGGCCTTGGAGCGGATCCTCGCGGTCTTGTGAACCCATGCGTGCGGCAGTTCCGCGCCTAATCCGGCCGCACCCGCTTCCCGCGGCACCGGCCGGGAAGCGGCCGGCGCGTCCAACGACATTTCAATCTCCTTGCCGCTCGCCACCGAGCCTGTTAAAGAGCACCGCGACGACGATGAAGCTGCCGACGACTGTGCCCTGCCAGAACGCGTCGACGCCGAGCAGGATCAGGCTGTTGCGGATGACCTCGATGAGCGCCGCGCCGACGATCGTGCCGAAGGCGCTGCCAACCCCGCCGATCAGATTGGTCCCGCCGACCACGGTAGCAGCGATCACGCGCAGTTCGTCCCCCGTGCCGAGGCCTGTCGTCACCGCGCCTAGCCAGCCGACTTCGAGAATCGCCGCGACGCCCGCCATGAGGCCGCAGAGCATGTAGACGGAACAAACGATGCGGCGCACCGGTACGCCGGTGAGAGTCGCCGCATGACGGTTGCCGCCGATCGCGAACACATAGCGGCCCCAGCGCGTCCAGCCGAACGCGAACCAGAACAACAGCCCAAGCAGGATCAGGAACCACACCGGATTGGCGACGCCGAGCGTCGCGCCGCCGCCGAGCGCGAGGAGCTTGCTCCCGTCGGGGCCGAAATCGAAAATGGTCCGGCTGCGGGAGATCACGAGTGCGAGGCTGCGGCCGACGCTCAGCATGGCGAGCGTCACGACGAAAGGCTGCATGCCGAGATATGCGATGAGCAAGCCGTTGACGAGGCCGACCAGCCCGGCGGTCAGTAGTCCCATGCCGATACCGGCCCAGATCGGGTAGCCCGCGTTCATGACGACCGAGAGCACGATACCGCTGATGCCGATCGTCGAGCCAACCGAAATGTCGATGCCGCCCGTGACGATCACCGCCATCATTCCCAGCGCCACGATGGCGACGAAGGCGAAGTTTCGCGTAACGTTGAAAAGATTCTCGGAGGTCGCGAAGGTCGAGGTCGCGAAAGACAGGGCGATACAGGCGACGATCGTTGCCAGCACGACCCAGAACACCTGGCTTGCGAGCATTCCCGACCAGCGAGTATGCGTCCTCGCGGACTGTGGATCATCGAGCAATGGCGGGGTTGTAGGGGGCCTTCGCGGCGCGTCGTTCAATGTGGTGGCTCCGATGCGAGGCAGTTTCAGGCAGCGGCGATGGCGCCGGTGA
Organism: Paraburkholderia sp. MM5477-R1; assembly: GCF_050436385.1. Lineage (NCBI taxonomy): Bacteria > Pseudomonadati > Pseudomonadota > Betaproteobacteria > Burkholderiales > Burkholderiaceae > Paraburkholderia > Paraburkholderia sp. MM5477-R1. The sequence goes on along the minus strand of NZ_JBNDMC010000008.1, from coordinate 53,087 downwards.
TCAGTCCGGTCACTTCTTCCGGGGAGGACTCTTCGGTCTTCTTGTCGGCGACCTTGCGCCCGCGCCGCATGACAACCACCCGATGGGCAACGGCGAATACGTCAGGCATGCGGTGGCTGATGAGGATGACGGCGATACCGTGTTCGGACAGGCGTCTGATGAGATCCAGCACCTCGACGACCTGGCGCACACTGATCGAGGCGGTCGGCTCGTCCATGAGGACGAGCCTTGCTTCCGAGAGGCGTGTGCGGGCGATGGCCACCGCCTGCCGCTGTCCCCCCGACATTTGCCTGACGAGGTCGCGCGGGCGCGTCTCGGACTTCAGTGCCTTGAACAGTTCACCCGCACGCCGATACATGGTCGCGTGATCGAGCACGCGGATAGGCCCGAACCCGACCCGCGGTTCGCGGCCAAGGAAAACGTTGGCGGCTGCCGTCAGGTTGTCGCAGAGCGCGAGATCCTGATAGACGACTTCGATGCCGCGCGCGCGCGCGTCGACCGGCTTGTTGAAATGCACGGGATTTCCATCGATGAGAATTTCGCCGTGCGAAGGTGGAAAGTTGCCGGCGACGACCTTCACCAAAGTCGATTTCCCGGCCCCGTTATCGCCCATGAGCCCCACGACCTGACCTGACTCCAGACTGAGCGTCACGTCGGTCAGGGCCTGAATGGCGCCGAAATGCCTGGAAACGCCTCTGAGCTCAAGAAGACTCATGGACAGTCGTGCTCGCTGGAGTGGGGGCGTCCATGGCATTGGCCGGACGGCCAGTAGACACGCGAAGGAAGTAAATATTTTTTAGCGCACGATAGGGCATTTAGCAAGGCACTTCGGCCACCTGTCGAACGTGCCGCCGAATCGGAAGGCGCGTCCAGTGCGGCTGCGCACGAAGCGGCAAGCGGTGGCCGTTGAGGGGCGTCGAGCCACTCGCGTCCATCGGAAAATGTCATCCAGCGGACTTCGCGCCACAGGCGCCGCTCCTGGCATGACAAGTACGATCGCCCCAATTAAGGCAGGCCTGAAAGCTTCTGGCGCGTCCGTGCGAGGGTAATCACCCATTAGCCCAAGCGGTCCTGGATGTCTTGAGAATGGGTCGTACGGACACGGGCCAAAGGGCTGGCACGCGGAGATCGTCGCTGGCGCGCCGGCCGTCGACGAATGCTCATCCCTGGCGCCGCTGCATGATCACCAATCTGGCGATTTGGCCGCTCCGCCAACCAGTGGTGTCTGTTGAACCTGAAACTGCCCCAGCGCCCAACCGAATGACTCGATTTCCCGCTTATGCAGCATCGCGAGCTTCAACAGGCACCGCTCGCCTTTTTCCGTCAGGTGGACCTGCACGAGTCGCCGGTCGGAAGCGTCGGGGTGACGCTCGACGAGCCCGGCGGCTTCGCAGCGGGACACGAGCGCCGCGGTACCGTTGGGCGCTGCCTGCAACCGTTCAGCCAGTTCGCCGATACTGGCCCAGGAGCGGTCGGGAAATCCCCTGACGTGAAGGAGCATCTGATATTGCAGAGGCGTGACTCCTTCGGCGTGAGTAATTTCTTCCGAATACCGCAGGAACCTGCGTAACTGGTAACGGAATGCGGACATGGCTTCGAGATCCTGCTTGTTGGGCATGCCGACCCGGATGTGCGGTGATGTTTGCTTCACTTTGCTACCTGTCTCGTTCGGAACATGGACCAGGCGCCTGAAACCGGATTCTCTGCAGCCTTGCTGAAATCCTGTTGCTCTATCGCAAGGCGCACCGGCAATGCGGCGTGACGGGGTGACAGCGCAAAATCGTATCAGATGGATTGCGTGCCCGCGCCGGATTGAGATGCAGTGAGCGTTGGGTGTTCCGTATCGCCACGACCATCAAGGTTGGTGAACACGCGTTGATAGGACTATAGTGCATGGCACGGCATGACATGATTGCCGAGGCCTGTCTACCCGGTCGCACCGACCGATTCAGGCGGGCGGTGCGATGTTCGATCATCCCCCCAAGACCGCTCGGCTTCTTTCTGCGTGGACCTTGTAATGCGTGCATGGGACCGCTCGAGGCTCCCGCGCCGAACGATGACGCGGTGTTGTCATGCGAGGAGAAGCGGGATATGGCCCCCACGAAGCTCGACGGTAAGGAAGGAGATTCGGCGCCTCCTGAAAACGCGCAAGAAGTCGTGAAGCCGCTCGACCTCTATCGCATGAGCATGCTGGGGTTCTGCCTCGGGATCGTGACCGGTTTTGGCGCGGTCGTGTTCAGGATGCTGATCGGCACTATCCATAATGCGGCGTTTCTCGGACGCCTTTCGCCGCTCTACGACGCGAGCCAGTTTACCCCGCCGTCGCCGTGGGGCGCATGGGTGATTCTCGTGCCGGTAGCAGGCGGCTTCGTGGTCACGTGGCTGGTAAGCCGCTTCGCGCCGGAAGCAAAAGGGCATGGCGTGCCAGAAGTGATGGACGCGATCTATTTCGGGGGCGGCGTGATCCGTCCGGTCGTGGCGGTCGTCAAGTCGCTCGCATCGGCCATCGCGATCGGCACCGGTGCGGCGGTGGGCCGGGAAGGTCCGATCATCCAGATCGGTTCGGCACTGGGCTCGACGCTGGGTCAGTGGCTGCGGATGCCCGCCAGTCAGCGGATCATTCTCGTTGCGAGCGGCGCGGGGGCCGGCATTGCCGCGACGTTCAATACGCCGATCGGCGGCGTACTGTTCGCGACCGAGCTGATGATGCCGGAAATCAGCGTGGGGACTTTTCTGCCCGTCGCACTGGCAACGGGCACCGCCACGTTCGTGGGACGGCTGTTCCTTGGCGGAGCAGCGGCTTTCCTGGTTCCCCCTCAACTCGGAGCGCTCGATAACCATCTCGCGAGCGGCTTCACGCTGCTGCTTTACGCGCTGCTCGGGGTCGTGGCCGGCGTGGCGGCCGCGTTGCTGATTCGCGGATTGCACTGGGCGGAGGACGCCTTCGATCGCGTTCCGGGGCGTTTTGCGCGCCACGCGCTCGGCATGCTGTTCGTCGGCGTAATGATGTATCTGCTGATGCGCTACGCAGGCCACTACTACGTGGAAGGCGTGGGCTACGCCACGATCCAGGCGACGCTCAATGAACAGTTGCAAGGTGGCCTATTCCTGCTGCTGCTTGCGCTGTGCAAGATGGCCGCGACGTCGGTTAGCCTCGGCTCCGGCTCGTCGGGCGGCGTGTTCTCGCCGTCGCTGTTCATCGGCGCGACGTTGGGCGCCGCACTGGCGTCCCTGTTCCATCTGCTGGTGCCGGCCGCTCCGGTCAGCGTGCCTGCATTCGCGATGGTCGGCATGGGGGCGGTGGTCGCGGGCGGCACGGGTGCCGCGATGACGGCAGTGGCGATGATCTTCGAAATGACGCGCGATTACGACATCGTGCTGCCGATGATACTTGCGGTTGCGTTCAGCATTGGCACCCGCCGGCTCCTCTCGCGCGAGACGATCTACACGATGAAACTCGTCAGGCGCGGTCATGTCATTCCAGATGCGTTGCACGCCAATATGTTTCTCGTGCAGAACGCGGGGGCGATCATGGAGGCCGACATACTGGTGCTCGACGCGGACGTCCCGTTTCGCGATCTCCTCGATCGCATGGGCGTCGCGCCGTTCCGGCACATCGTCGTCACGAAGGCAGGCATGCTGTACGGCGTGCTGCGCATCAACACCGGCCTGCGCCGCGCGGTCAGCCATGACAATCCGACGGTCACGATCGGGCAACTCGCGCATCGCAACTTCATCGTCGTGAAGCGATCCGATGCGGCGTTCGAAGTGATCAGCGAACTCCGGCAGCGCCGCGCGGTGATGGCGGTGGTCCTCGTCGATGCCGCTGTCGATGGCGCGTTCGACGTGTCCGGCGTGATTGCGAAGGAGCATATTGCGGACGCCGTCGCCCGCAGTATCGATATTTTCCAGCCCCGGGTTCGCGGAAGGACCGCCACGTCGACGCAATCCGTGCGCGTCAACGACGCTTCGTATGCCGTGCACGGCAGGGGTCTCAAGGTGAGCGACCGTGAAGCTGAAAACTGAGTGGCGGACGTTGCGCGAGCGGCTCAAGGCCGCGGTGCACCTTGCGGATTCCGGGAGCACACGGGAAGACCGTTCGCCCGACGCAACCCCCGACCCGCGCGAGTGGGTGATCGTCTATCGCACCGAGCGCGGGTTCTGCTGCATGTACCGGGGCGAGCCGGTCGAATTCGACGAGATGCTCGACGTGCAGATATGGTCGGAGGAAGAGGACGTGCGGCTCTGGTACTTCGGGCTTTGAACTGGTCCGCGCGTCGTGCGCTGCGCGATTAGCGGTACACCAGGTCGGCGCGGCGATTCTGCGACCACGACGCCTCGTCGTGCCCCAGCGCAACCGGTTTTTCTTTGCCCAGGCTGACGGCTTCCAGTTGAGTCCCGGGCACGCCAAGCGTTTCCAACTCACGCATGACGGCCTGCGAGCGCCGCTCGCCCAGGGCGAGATTGTATTCGGTGGTGCCGCGCTCGTCGGTGTTGCCCTGTATCAGCACATGCTGGGACGGATGCCGGCGCAGATAGTCCGCATGTGCCTGGAGTAGCGCCTGATAGTCATCCCTCACCGTATAGCTGTCGAAATCGAAATAGATGCTTCGCTTTGCAAGCGGACTGTTGGGATTGTTCAGTTCGTCGATCGTCGAGGGACCGGTACTGAGCGCCGACGCATTGGCAGCCTGGCCGCTCGATGTGACCGTTTGCGGCGTTTTCGTTTCATGACATCCGGCGAGCAGCGCGAGCATCACGAACGTGAGTCGGATCGTGCATTTTTTCATTCTGTCTTATATGGACGCCTCCCGGTTTGCCAGGTGATATTCGGTGTGTGACGGACAGGATGAGGTTGCAGACTTATATCCGGCCTGTGGTGCGGATGGTGATCCGCTGGCCCTGATGGAATCTGCCGGGGAAGTCCTCATCTCCTGCGAGTCCTCGAAGGACAAGACAGAATTCAGGTTTGCTTCCCCGCGGTCCGACCTGTTTCGCCATCACATGTATATCAACCTGCGCAACCTATTAGCGACCACGTCTCCATAGTTAGTTGATCTTCTACGCAGCGTGAGCCACGTAACCAGATTGGTACGTTCGAGCGTGGGCAAGCAGCGCCCAGATCGTGCGTGCCGTTTTGTTTGCGAGCGCGACGACCACTACATTGAACGGTCGTCGCGCGAGCAAACGTTGCAGCGCGTTGCTCAGGTGCTTCGGATGCGAGAGCACTGCGCGCGCGCCGTGAATCAGCAAGGTACGCAAGTACACGTCGCCTCTTTTGCTGATGCCCAGCAGCTTGACGCGACCTCCCGTGCCGCTTTGCCGTGGCACCAAACCGAGGAACGCGGCGAACTCGCGCCCGGAGCGAAACGTACTCGCCTCGCCGATGGTGGCAATGGCGGCAGTCGCCGTGAGCAGGCCCACACCCGGAATGGCGGCGAGCCGCGTGGCCCCTTCGTCCTGGCGCAACCATGCTGCGAGCCGGTGTTCAATGGCACGGATGTCGCGCGTGAGCGCTTCGATACGCTGCAGTTGTTCGCGAAGCGTGTCGATGACCATGGCGGGCAAAGCGTCGGCCAGCTCGCCAAGCATGCGGGCCGCGTCGCTCATGCTGTGCGAGCCGCGATGCACTGCCGCGCCAAACTCGTACAGCAAGCCGTGCGTCTGGTTAATCTGCATGCGACGCATCTTGAGCAGTTGTGCGCGCACGCGGTGCAGCGTCAGCACCGCTTGCTGCGCTTCGCTCTTCACAGCGACGAAACGCATCTCCGGCCGTTGTGCAGCTTCCCAGATCGCCTGCGCGTCTGCCACATCGGTCTTGTTGCGCTTCACAAACGGTCGGACGAATGACGGCGCAATGAGCCGGACTTGATGACCGAAGCTCGCGAAGCGGCGTGCCCAGTAATGGGCGCTGCCGCACGCTTCCATCGCGATGAGCGCGGGCGCCTGCTTCGCGAAGAACGTCACGAGCTGTTCGCGCTTGAGCTGACGACGGTTGATCTCGCCTGTGTCCATGTCTACCCAGTGCACCTGAAAGACCCGCTTTGCCAGGTCCACGCCAAACGTCGTAGTCTTCATTTCGAGCCCTCCTTACCCTCAGTGGTCGTTTTGACACCACCACTTTGGCACTCTGATGCCGTCGGGTATAGCGAGGGCTCCGCCGTTCCTACTGCCTCTCCTATCCGACGCGGGAGGGAGGCGTCCATACCATCTCCCAGAAAAGTGACGACGTGGAGCAGGGCAGTACGTCGAGGGAAGCGACGTCTTGAAGTCTATGTGGCGTTTGCGTGGTGTGCCTCCGTATTTTCCCAGGCGATGCAGCCATCGGAGCCGCCGCCGTTATCTCGCGAAGGTCATCTGAATGAACTCCTGCCGTGTTCCCCCTTCCTGGTTTTACGAAAAAGGTGCAGGAATCGCTTGAATAAATGTCACAACGTGCTTATTCTAGGGGCTAGTGGTGTGGGACCTGGCGTGCCGATATTGCATGTTATGGCGTATGGTCCGGCAGCAAGCCCACCCGTTTTCAGGCGACAGAAGGCGATTCCCCTCCGCCCAGCTTCACGGCTGGGCTTTTTTTTCGTTGATCCCTATCTGACGTTGAAACCGTCTGCCACTTTCTTCCGCATCTTGGACAGAAGAACGCTGCAACATGTTCGGCGGCTTTGGTTCCACTATGGAATCTTCTGGGTGGGCCCGTTGGTCACCGCTCTCGTCGCAGTGCTGGAAGCGCATCTGATTGATGCAGATTGTGACACATTGCGGCGTGCCGACGATCCACGTCGGCGCATCGCTGATGCTTAACCTGCGGCACTTCCATCCCGCGCGATTTCGGACCATCCGCGGCGTCGATCTCGAGCACAGACTCGCGTTCGCCGGCGCCCCCACAGGCCTGTCGGCGGCGTTCAATGCGCCGCTTGTGAACGCGGTCTTTGCCATCAAGGAATTGACCCGCAGCTTCGACGCACGCATGAGCGGCGTGATCATTACGGCGCAATCGAAGTAGGCAATTACATGCCCGATCTACTCGCCGTCGCGAGTGCTGCTGATCGGCGTCATCTCCGGGTTGGCAAGGCCTTCGTGATTGTCATCGCGATGATCAATAGGGAGCACCGGGTGCGGGATCCATCGGTGCGCTGCACTCGCAGATAGGGAGTAAACATAGATTTATTTGGCAGAGGCCACCCGCTATCATGCAGCGACTGTGCCGTGAGGCGGCAAGTTCCAAACGTCTGAATTCTGAAGTGACACAGCGATCATTCATGAAGTCTGCGCCAGACTCATCAAAACTCCTTCGCAAGCTCACCAAGGCCGTGCTGTTGGTCGCGACAGCCATTTGCGGCAGCGTGAACGCGATGACAGGTGATCGCATGCTGGACGAGTTAGTGCCGCTGGATTCCTCTGGTCCATGGGCCAAGATGAGGTCTTCGAGCAGAGGCTCGACCTCTGAGGCAGTATCCTCTCCAACGACACCATGGTATCCGGAGCGCGCCGATCCGTATTCCCGGTCTTCTTTGGCGGACATATCGCTGGCAGCGCACGGCGAAATCCTGGCGTTTGACGATGCGTACACGCCGTCACGTAATGCGTTTGGCGCAGGAAGTTTCGCACTCAGCGCGTTGGGTTTCGGGGCTTCGAGCCTCGATTAATCATCTCGATCGCGGTAGCGAGGGCCGTGGCTCGTCTTGCCTGATTGCGGAGGGGAGCTCACCCATTCGAAATCGGCCATCTCTGTAACGGACGCCGCGCACGAAACGCCGATGTGGTCCCACAATTTTGCCTTCGCTTTGGCGCAATCTTTGACAAGCGAATCGGTTGCGAGCGCGACCACTGCCTACGATGCTGCCAGATCTCCCAACACCCGGCGCGAGCATCGGGGTTGTTCCAGATGCCTCAATGGAGGAAGGGTTCTTCAGAGTGGAGGTTTTCCCGAGTCTCTTTCATGCGCATCCCGGGACATTTACTGAAGCGCTTTACCCGCGCACCGCGCCGGTGTGCGTTGAATCACCGCGATAGACCGGCTGGCACTCAGACGTTTCGTTACGTCTCATGGAATTATGTCATATCGTGCACTAACATTTGATATGCGTTGGAAATCCGAAGCGTAGAAATCGGACCCAGCTTTCCCAGGAGGAGAGCGCGAGCATTGCTCGGACGTGTCCATTCTGTGGGAGACCGAAATGGGAAGACTATCGACCGCGGGCCGACGGCATCGCCGGCTCGTACTGAAGGCTGCTGCCGCAGCCGGAATTGCGCAGATCGGCGCACCCTTCATCATCAAGGCGCGCGGAGAGGTTCCAATCAAATTCGGGCTCGACGATCCGTTGACAGGTACCTATGCCGAACTCGGCAAGAACGAGCAAATGGGTTGCGAATACGCGATCGATCAGATCAATGCGCGCGGGGGCATATTGGGTCGTCCGGTTCAGCTCATCGTGGAGGATTCCACCAGCGCGGATACTGGCGCTGCTGTACAGAAGGCGCGCAAGCTGATCGAACGTGACAAGGTGGACTTCCTGCTTGGCAATGTCAACTCGGCCATGGCGCTTGCGATCGGGCAGGTTTCAAACGAATTGAAAACACTGCATATCGTGACGGGTGGGCATACCGACGCCGTGACCGGTACAGATTGTCACTGGAACGTCTTTCGGGTCTGCAATACGACGAGGATGGAAACCAACTCGGTATCGAAGGTCCTGTTCGACCGGTACGGAAAAAAATGGTTTTTCATCACCCCCGATTACGCATTTGGCCACACCTTGCAACTCGGCTTCGAGGCGAGCCTGAAGAAGTTCGGAGGGGTGGAGGCTGGAGCCGCGTTGGCGCCGCTTGGCACCACCGACTATTCGTCATATTTGATCAAGGCGCAGGCTGCCGATCCTGACGTCATCCTGTTTCTTACCGCAGGTCAGGATGCTGTCAATTCGCTTAAGCAGGCGGTGCAGTTCGGCCTTAACAAGCGTTTCCACATCGCCGGGGCGCAGCAGGAACTGGAGGTGCTCGAGGGCTTGCCGCCGGATGCGCGAATCGGTACGTGGGTATTCGAATGGTACTGGGACCAGCCCAACGTACCCCACGTAGCGGAATACGTGGCCGGCATCCGTAAGAAGGCCGGGAGAGTGCCGACTGCCAGACACTGGTTCGGGCACGTCGCTGTCAATAGCGTTGCACTCGTCGCTAATCAGGAGAAGACGCTTGACGCGGTGAAACTGGCACGGGCGCTCGAAGGCTTCAAGTTGCCGCCGGACGTAGGGCTGATGCCGGACACACCGTTCTATCGGGCCGGCAACCATCAGCTCATGCCGGATCTCTATGTGGGACATGCGGTAGCGCAGGGACCTAGACCTGATGATCTATTCCACGTCGATCAACTGGTAAAGGGCATCGACGCGGCGCTGCCGGTCGGCGAAACCGGCTGCCGTCTCACATGGGCATGACCGGTTCGGGGAGCCAGACAGGGGGCTGAGTGCCTAATGACGTCGCGCTGCCGCAACTGCCGCGCGACCGATGAGCCGGGACATCGGAAGCGGACGTCGGCAGCACAGGTAACGGTATGACGCAACTGATCCTGTTCAACGTTTTCAACGGTATCGTCATTGGCGCGTTTTACGCGCTGATGGCGCTTGGCCTGTCGCTGATCCTGAATCTGAGCGGTGTCATCAACTTCGCGCACGGCGGATTCCTGGCAATCGGCGCTTACCTCGCCTACACGATCATGCCATATGTCGGCTTTTGGGCGGCGCTTGTTATTGCACCCTTGCTGACGGCTGCTCTCGGACTGCTGATCGAGCGGGTACTGATTCGCCGGCTGTATGGAAGAGATCCCCTATACAGTCTGCTGCTCACGTTCGGGCTCGCGTTTCTGCTGCAGGACGGTAGCCGCTATATCTGGGGGCCTCAGACATTGCCATACCAGATTCCGGACGCGCTGAACCAGCCATTGACGTCCTCGTTCTTCTTTCTAACGGGCTATCGTGTGTTCATGGTCGTTCTGGTCGTGATCGTCGTGGCGGCGCTCTTCATGTTCCTGAAGTTCACTCGATCCGGCATTCGTATCCGCGCTGGTGTCGGAGACCTCGAAACGGTCGCGACACTGGGCGTGAATGTACGGTGGCTTCGCAGCATGAATTTCGGCCTCGGCATCTTTCTCGCGGGGCTGGCTGGCGTACTGGCAGCCGGCATGCTCGGACTGCAACCGACAATCGGGGATTCGCTCATCATGCCGAGTTTCGTTGCGATCATCGTCGGGGGACTGGGCAGCCTGCCGGGTACGCTGCTCGGCGGCATTCTCATTGGCGTCGCTTCTGGCCTGACTTCTGTCTTTTTCCCGTCCGCGACCGAAGCGGTGATTTACGTCCTGATGGGTCTAGTGCTGCTCGTACGTCCGCGCGGACTGCTGGGTGAGGAAGGGAGGGTCCAGTGAGATCATCACTGCAACTCGCGGGGGATGCGGCGGTCTGGCTGGCGCTCGCAGCCATGCCGTACTGGATCACCTGGCTCGGCGGCTATACGGCACTTGGTACACGCGTAGTAGTGATGGCATTGGCGGCGATGGCGCTCAATTTTCTACTCGGTTTTACTGGCGTGTTGTCGTTCGGTCACGCGGCATATTTTGGTCTCGGCGCGTATGGCGTTGGTATGACGATCCGTTATCTGGTGCCGAATACGCCGCTTGGTATCGTCATTGGGGTCGCGGCCGGCACGCTGGCGGCGGCGCTCATCGGCGCGCTGATTGCCAGGCTTCGGGGCGTCTATTTCGCGATGGCGACGATCGCATTCGGCCAGGTGTTCTACTTCGTCGCCTTTCGCTGGAACGCCGTGACTGGCGGCGACGATGGACTCTCCGGATGGCATCGCATGCCTCTCCACTTTGGCCAGCAGAGAATCGACATTCTTGGCAACAGCACCGTGTTTTACTATTTCGTTCTGCTTTGCTTTGCCGTGTCGGTTGGCGTCATGACTGCGCTGTTGCGCTCTCCGTTTGGCCGTACGCTTCTGGCGATACGCGAGAACGAAAAACGGGCGCGCTTCCTGGGGCTGCCGGTGGAGCAGCATATCTGGCTGTCGTTCGTGATCTCCTGCTTTTTCGTGAGTTTTGCCGGTACCCTGTACGCGCTGCTCAATAACTTCGCCGATCCGCATGATCTGCGGTGGGACCAGTCAGGCGATTTTGTGATCATGGCCGTGCTGGGGGGAATGCGCTCGTTGTGGGGACCGCTGATCGGCGCGGCCGTCTTCGTGCTGGTTCAGGATTACATCTCCACACGGACTGAGAACTGGATGTCGTTTATCGGCCTGCTGTTCATCCTCGTCGTTCTGTTCTTTCCCCGTGGCGTGCTGGGCATCCGGACGGGCGGGGTGCGTTCATGAGCCTGCTCGTAGTCGATCACGTATCTCACCGGTTCGGCAATCTTCGCGCGGTTAGCGATGTTTGCCTGACTGTGGAAGCCGGTGAGCTTCGCGCGGTGATTGGGCCTAACGGTGCAGGAAAGACGACGTTCTTCAATCTGATCAGTGGGTTCTTTCCGCCTACGTCGGGGCGTATCGTGTTCGACGGACGCGACGTGACCCGGCTTGCGCCTCATCGCCGCGTTGCCATGGGAATGGCGCGGACTTTCCAGATTACGGAAGTTTTTCCTGAGTTGTCCGTTCGCGATAATCTGCGGATTCCGGTCGAACTTCGGGCCGGGCACAGGCTCTCGCCGTGGCTATCGAGGGCGGCGCGCGCGACCGTCAACCAGCGGCTGGAAGAATTGCTCGTGCTCGGCGGACTCGAGCAGCGTGCGCGCCGGTTGGTGGGTGAACTGTCGCTTGGCGACCAGCGAGCCACGGAAATCATCATGTCGCTCGCACTCGAACCCAGGCTCCTGCTCCTCGACGAACCGACCGCGGGGATGGGAGATCAGGAAACCTACGACGTGACGCAACTGATACGACGCCTGCACCGCGATCGATCGCTGACGATGATTCTGATCGAGCACGACATGCGCGTCATCTTCCAGCTGGCACAGCGCATCATGGTGCTCGCCGAAGGCAGGATTCTGGCAGAAGGAACGCCCGAAGAAATCACCGGCAATCAAGCCGTGCAAGCAGCCTATCTGGGAACAGCAAAATGAGTGCCCTGGTTGCCGAGGGACTGCAGACCTGGTACGGCAAGAGCCACATTCTGCATGGCGTATCGGTGGACGTTGACGACGGCCAGATTGTCGCCCTGGTAGGGCGCAACGGCGCCGGCAAGACGACAACCATGCGAAGCCTGATGGGATTGACCCGGCCACGCGCGGGAAGGGTGAACATTCTAGGCCGCGAAACGACCGGCTGGCCGCCAGACCGGGTCGCGGCGCTCGGTGTCGGATATGTGCCGGAGGGTAGGCGCATATTCGCGGGTCTCAGCGTGGAAGAAAATCTGCTTGTGCCCAACGGGCGCACCGGTCCTTGGACGATCGCACGTGTGTTTGAGCTTTTTCCCCGGTTACGCGAGCGTCGGAACAGCAAGGGCCGGCAACTCTCAGGAGGGGAGCAGGAAATGCTCGCGATCGCACGCGGCCTGCTGCTCAACCCACGCGTACTGCTTCTCGATGAGCCGTCTCAAGGTCTCGCACCGCTGATGGTGCGGGAAGTGTTTGATGTTATCGTCAGAATGCGCGCCGAAGGCATGTCGGTGCTTCTGGTTGAGCAGAACGTTCGAGCGGCTGTCGAGATTGCCGACGCGGCTTGCGTGCTGGACGATGGTCGGGTCGTTTTTTCCGGATCCGCGCGAGAACTTGCGCGCGACGAAGCTCGTGTGCGTACTCTGGCCGGGGCGAGTGCGAGCGATTGGCGCATGCTCGACGATGCTTGAATCGCATGAAGCCATGCCACGAATATGAAATGGCACAGTGTGAACTAACGCTCGTCGAGGCGCACAGGCATTTCCAAGCCCTTTAATTGTTGCTTCGGTTCACGGCGGGAATTTTATCGCCGTCTTTGCGGTCGAAGCGTTCAGGGTGAGCCGTTCATGTATGACGGTGCGCGGATGCGCACCGCCTCTTTCGCGCAACGCCGGTTCAAAAACCGAACTCCGGGGCAGGCGCAAGGAGACCAGAAATGAGCACGATTTCCGACCTGACGCTAACGGGCAAACTGCGTCGCGATGCTGGGATAGTGGGGTTGCTGTTCGCAAGCACCACTAGCATGATTGGTTCAGGGTGGCTGTTCGGCGCCTACCATGCATCGAGAATAGCCGGTCCGTTGAGCATAGGCAGTTGGGCGCTTGGCGCTGTCATCATCATGCTGATTGCGCTATGTTTCGCGGAGCTTGCGGCCGTTTTTCCCCGTAGTGGGGCGCTGGTTCATATGAGCCACGCGAGCCATGGCGACGGACTTGGAAGGTTGTGGTGCTGGCTGCTCTTCCTCGCCTATGTCCCGGTGCCTGCAGTCGAAGCCGAAGCAATCGTCACTTATGCAAGCAACTATCTGCCATGGCTGATCCGTCCTGGCTCCGCCGGCGTGCTGAGTTTGGCGGGCTTCTTCGTGTGCGCCGGTTTGCTCGGAATAACCGCGCTGCTGAATCTGATGGTGATCAGATGGCTGCTCAACGTCAATTCAACTCATTACGTGGTGGAAAATTCTGGTGCCGATACTGACCATCGTTGGCTTGATGGCGGCGAGCACCCACTGGGATGTCGTGCGTGCGGCGCCTGACACCTACAAGCTCTCCGGCATGTTCACGGCACTTCCCGCAGCAGGTATCGTTTTCAGCTATTTGGGCTTCCGTACTGCGATCGACCTCGGCGGCGAAACGGCCAATCCACATCGCGACATTCCGCTAGCCGTGATTGGCTCGGTCGTGCTCGCTGCAGTGGTTTACATCATGTTGCAAGTGGCCTTTATCTGGGCGCTGTCGCCGGTCGATCTCGCGCACGGATGGGCACACCTCAGCTTCAAGGGGGAAATGGGACCGTTCGCTGGACTTGCCGCGACGCTCGGGCTCGGCTGGATGGCGACGCTTCTCTATATCGACGCCTATATATCGCCTGGAGGCACGGGGCTGATGTATGTAACCGGCGGATCGCGCGTCCTCTTTGCTACGGGCGAAATGGAGGCAGGTCCCCGCGTGCTGACAAAGCTGAACCGCAACAAGGTGCCATGGCTGGCGGTTCTCGTGATGTGGGTGGTTGGCACCATTTTCCTGCTGCCGTTTCCTGCATGGCAGAAGATGGTCGACTACATTACGTCGGTTACGGTGCTGACATATGGTCTTGGTCCGGTCGCGTTGCTGGTGTTGCGCCGTAACCTTCCGGAACTGCATCGTCCATTTCGCATGTGGGCCGCGCCCGTGCTGGCGCCAGCCGCATTTATCTGCAGTAACCTCGTAATATATTGGACTGGCTTTGCAACGAACACCTTTCTGTTTGCGCTGGTGGCGATCGGTTTCGTACTCTACGCGGCGTACTACCACATCGTCTTGCGCAAAGCTGCGAAAGACTTCGGCTGGAACAACATTGCGTGGCTGTTGCCGTGGTTTGGGGGCATCTGGTTATTGTCGTGGCTCGGCGGCATCGGTGGCGGACTCGGTGTGATCGGATTCGGTTGGGACATTCTTCTAGTGGCGCTCTGGAGCGTGATCGTGATGAGGCTCGCAATGCGCTGCGCGTTGCGCGTCGAGCAGACGCGAGCAATGATGGAGCGAATGGACGCGACGAGTTGACTGGCAACGCCATCGTTCAGCGAGGGAGGAGCCAACGGAAGCTCTATCCGTTAGCGGGGCGCTTGAAGGGACTACCCGAGTACCCGCCTGAACTGCAAGCCAGACTTCCAACGGTGAGATCTGGTCAGGGAGTCGCGCTCATGTAATGAGCGGCGATCGAGCAAGACTTGTCTAACCGGAAGCGAAGGGCAGAATGAGCGCCCTCTAACGCCGATGATCACGAGCATGTGCGATGAACCTGACGTCATCGCACATCAGAAGCGGCTGTGGTCGCTTCGCGCTGCTACCACATCATGCGAACGCTAACTGGCGAGGTCCGGTTCTTCGCACTACCCAGTGCTGCCGCCTTGCGTCCGGATGGCTCCTTCTTAAGCGTCCTTTAAGCACCACGGCCTAGCTTTAAAGCGTCAACTGTTCGAAGTTCAAGCCCTGTGAAAGTCTCGCATGCCATATGCGCCGCCGATGTGAGCGCGCAAAGCCGCATGCGACGTCTGGAACTGGACACTCGCTAAGGAGAATGAACCATGAAAAGGCATCAGGTTATCGCTGTCATGTGCGCGTTGCTCTCCGCCGCCTATTGTGGTGCGGCCGTGCAGGCCGCCGAGTCCCCGCGGGCCGTCGCGTCGGACATGGGCAAAGTCTCGGGGAAAGGAAACGAGGCCTTCCAGCAGATCGAACTTGCGCGGCTCGCAAT
The DNA here is from genome assembly GCF_050436385.1 of Paraburkholderia sp. MM5477-R1. Classification (NCBI taxonomy): domain Bacteria; kingdom Pseudomonadati; phylum Pseudomonadota; class Betaproteobacteria; order Burkholderiales; family Burkholderiaceae; genus Paraburkholderia; species Paraburkholderia sp. MM5477-R1. The sequence continues at coordinate 37,707 of NZ_JBNDMC010000008.1, read as the reverse complement.
CTTCAACGGTAACGGTTCGGAGGCCGCCACGCTTGTAAAAGCCGCCCAGAAATCACTGCAGGAAGCGCAGGCTGACAATACTGCTTTTACCAAGGCTGAAAAAGACTTGAAACTTCCACCCACGGCTTCCAGCGCGCCGCATGTCCAAGCGGACGTCGCTCGCGCTTCGCAGGAGTTGATGTGGCTTCCGGTTGGCGCTGACGTAACTATCACCGACAATCTCGCCCAGTCTTCCGAGAAATCCAAAGCGGTGGCATCCGCGAATGAGCACATCAAGCAAGGTCAGCGGGATCAGGCGCTCAACGCCCTGAAGGTCGCGAATATTAACGTTGCCTACACCATGGAACTCGTTCCGCTAAAACTGGTGATCGCGGACGTCAATGACGCTGCGAGGCTGATCTCTCATCACCAGTACTATCAAGCAAATGACGCCCTCCGGCAGGCGGTGGCGAGCGTGCGGTATGACTGGGTCGACCTGGACGCCATTCCTCAGCACGCACAAACCGCCCAAATGGCTTCGAAGCCTGCCGAGCATCCCGCCTCGTCCGCGAGCGCACGATGAATCTGTCCGCGATGCCAAAGCGTCCCTAGCGGTACAGAGGGACAATTTAGCGTTAGCTTATTCTGAAGGGTCATCACGCCCCCAAAGAGCAGTCGATCATGGCATTTATTGCCTCCGCTTATGCCACGACACGACGAACGTCGTGCGCAGCTAATGAGCGCTGCCCGCGAGTTAGATTCATGTCGACCTGCCTGCGCGCCGGTAAGGTATGGTCCGCGCATCTGATCTTTATATAGCACAATGTGACATATTTGCCTACACTTTGGATATCGAGATTGGCGCAAGCCTCGTTGCTGCTTATAAGCGTCGATTGCATCAGGCGGCCGTCTCGGCGGCCGTCGCAACGGCACAGTTGTCCTTCGCGGAGAGGTCTGTATGCTTGTTACGTTCAAGTGCCGTTCAACTCCGGACGTCGTCATGCTGCGGAACCTCGCGGAATATCTCCTCGCAGCCATTGGTAAGCAAGTCGCCACTCGTGGCGTCATCAGCCGCGATGAACTGGGTACGGTGATAACGCGGCTTGAACGCGCTATCGAAGATCAGGCACGCACTGAATTAGCCCTCAACGTCCTCCATCACGTGCCGAACGACCATAGTTCAAACAGTGCGGCCGCGACCGTCGAACATCGCGCCTGGCCATTGCTCGACATGATGCGCGAGGCCCATCGCCATGGCGACGATATTCTCTGGGGTATTTAGACCGTTGGAGCGCTGCGGCGCAGGCACATGTCTTCTCGTTATCGCGAGACAGCGCCGATGCCGTTGTCAGCGCAAGGGCGTTCCAGGGGATAGACGCGATAAGTCTGCAGATGCGACCTGACGTTCAAAGGTTCATCGTCGCCACGCGCATCGAACCCGGCGCCGACGCATCATTTATTAGCGACCTGCCGCATCGGACCAATAATTCTCGACATGTCGCGAAGCTAAATGATTGCGATCCGACGTAATCTGCGCGAGCGGTAAATCGCGCGTGCCCTTCGTCGTGCGGCCGTAGGACGAGAGGTCTGGCCGCATCCGAACCGCTTCCGGGAGCGGGAGCCCTCGCGGCGCTCAGGGTTCCAATGACCGTCTGGGGATCGTTGAAGGCCGCATAAAAGAGAGAGCACGCCGTCCCAGATCACCAGGGTCTCAAGCAGCACGCCGGCGGCGGTGCCGCGCGCGACACGAGCGAGGGCTCACGGGCCGGGTTTTAAGTTTCGTTTAAGTTTTCGCGTCTAAATTCTGAGAAGTGTCATGTCGTGCCATAATATTGCACCAGGCTTTCAGCGGGTGCGCCGCGGAATCGCGTGACTTCGACGTGTCCTCAGCTTGCCGGTCAAGCACGTCCGACTGCAGCATCGGCAGCTATCTTCACCCAGCGACTGCTGGGTTTTTTTTTACACGATATGAGCGCAACTTCCACATCGGCCACTTCCCGCTCGCACATGAGTGCGCTTGAGCTGCGAGCGACGCTGTCGCTCGCAGCGATCTTTGCACTGCGCATGCTCGGTCTCTTCATGATCATGCCGGTGTTTTCGGTGTACGCGAAAACCATTCCCGGCGGCGACAATCTCCTGCTGGTCGGCATCGCGCTGGGGGCGTACGGCGTCACTCAATCGCTTTTCTATATCTTCTACGGCTGGGTTTCCGACAAGGTTGGCCGCAAGCCAGTTATCGCGACGGGTCTCGTAATATTTGCGATCGGCAGCTTCGTCGCCGCGGGGGCGCACGATATTGTGTGGATAATCGTCGGTCGCGTGATCCAGGGAATGGGCGCCGTTTCCTCCGCGGTGCTCGCTTTTATTGCCGACCTCACTGCCGAGCAGCACCGCACAAAAGCAATGGCGATGGTGGGGGCCTCGATCGGCATTTCCTTTGCGGTGGCGATCGTGGGTGCGCCTCTGGTGTTCCACTGGCTCGGGATGAGCGGCCTGTTCTCGCTGGTCGGCGCGCTCTCGATTCTCGCGGTGGGCGTGGTGATCTGGGTCGTGCCGGATTCGCCGAACCGGCCCGTCCATTTGCGGGCGCCATTTGCCGAAGTGCTCCACAACGTCGAGCTGCTGCGCCTGAACTTCGGCGTGCTCGTACTGCACGCCACGCAAACGGCGCTGTTCCTTGTGGTGCCTCGCCTGCTCGTCGACGCAGGGCTGCCGGTCTCGTTGCACTGGAAGGTCTATCTGCCGGTCATGGGTATTGCGTTCGTCATGATGGTGCCGGCCATCATTGCCGCGGAGAAGCGGGGGAAAATGAAGGCCGTGGTCGTCTCTGCAATCGGTCTGATCCTCATTGGCCAGCTATTGCTTGGCTCGCTCGAACATACACTCGTTATCGTGCCCGCCGTCCTGTTCGTGTATTTCCTCGGCTTTAACATCCTCGAAGCGTCGCAGCCCTCGCTCGTCTCGAAGCTCGCGCCGGGCGATCGGAAGGGTGCGGCCACGGGCGTATACAACACCACGCAGTCGATCGGCCTTGCCCTCGGCGGCGCGGTTGGCGGCTGGCTTCTAAAACACGATGGCGCGAACGCGGTGTTTTACGCGTGCTCCGGGCTCATATTGTGCTGGCTCGCAATCGCGTTCAATATGAAGGTTCCGTCACCGCGGAAAGCCTGAGTCGCGCTTCTGGCGCGAAATGCAGCCGGTGAGGGCGTCGCCGGAGAAAACCTAGAAGAAAAACAGGGGAACAGATCGTGCGCATTCTCGCGCTGATGGACCGTCGAAAGCTGCAGCGCATCAACCGGTTATGGCTCCACTATGGCGTGTTCTGGCTGGGGGCGATCGCCGTAGGCCTGGTCGCGGTGCTTTACGCGAAGCTGATCGATTTCGGCTACGCGGTGTTCCTTCGCTATGCGGCTGACCGGTTCTGGCTGCCTCTGATCGTGGCGCCCGCAACCGGCGCCGTTACGGTGTGGCTTACACGGCGCTTTTTTGACGGTTCCGAGGGCAGCGGTATCCCCCAGGTGATCGCCATGCTGCACGGGCCGAACGAACTCGGGCCACGGCTGCTCACACTGCGTATTCTCGTTGGAAAGATTCTGGTCTCGTTCCTGGCCCTGCTCGGTGGCTTTACCATCGGCCGCGAAGGTCCGACCATTCATGTTGGCGCCGCCCTGATGTTCAGCCTGAGACGCTTTTACCCGAGTCGTTTTCTGGCGATCCGGCCGGGCGTGCTGGAGCGCAGACTCGCGCTCGCGGGTGCGGCCGCCGGTTTGTCGGCGGCATTCAATGCTCCGCTCGCAGGCGTGGTGTTCGCCATTGAGGAACTCATGCGCAGCTTCGAGGAGCGCGCGAGCGGCGTGCTGATCACGGCAATCATCTTCGCTGGCGTCGTTTCACTTGGGCTTCAGGGAAACTATGTCTATTTCGGCACGATCGATATCGGGTCGGGATTGCCCCGATGGCTCAGCCTCGCCGTAGTGCTGATCGGTGTCCTTGCGGGCGCGCTAGGGGGATGCTTCTGCTGGCTGTTGCTCAACACGAAGCGCTGGATGCCCGAAGTTCTGCTCGAACTGCGCGTGAAGCGGCCTGTGCTGTTCGGCGCGCTATGCGGCCTGGTCATTGCGCTCGTCGGCGTGAGCGCCAATGGCCATACATTTGGCAGCGGCTATGCCGAAGCGCGGAGCATGCTGGAAGGCAGCGCGCATGTCAGCGCGGCATACCCGCTCCTGAAGATGGTCTCGATGGTGGGGTCGTATCTGCCAGGCGCGCCCGGAGGCCTGTTCGCCCCGTCGCTCGCGATCGGGGCTGGCATCGGCAACACCGTTCACATGGCGTTCTCGCAGATCCAGCTTCCGATGCTCATCGCGCTCGGCATGGTCGGCTATCTGGCGGCGGTCACCCAGAGCCCAATCACGGCGTTCGTGATCGTCATCGAGATGATCAACGGGCACGCGCTCGTTATCTCGCTGATGGCCACGGCGCTCATCGCGAGTCGCGTCTCGCGCTTTTTTGCGCCACCGCTGTACGAGGCGCTCTCGGAGCGTTATCTGCGCAAGCCGTGAGGCAAAGGCGACGGTAGGTCGAACAGACATCGACGGAGTTCATATGGGGATCGCAGACAGAATCGAAAAGCGTCTATTGGGCATGGCGCGCGTGCTATGTCTGATCGCGCTAGTTGGCGCCATCCTGGCGATGATCGCATTAATGTTTGCGCTTGGCGTTCCGAGGACGGCAGCTGTTATCACAGATCCGCCCGTCAGCGCGAGCGAGGTACTCTCTTCGATAGCGGGTTCGGAGGCGGCCAACGACGGTCTGAAGATCGGCAGCGCGAACGGCAACGCCATGGCGGATGTCGCTGGCGCCGCGGGATTAATTATCCCCGCTCCGCTTAATGCCCTGTTGAACCAGAATAATGCAAGCCAACCGCTGCTCAAGGCGTGGCTCGAGCGTATTCCCCAAGCCGACCGACAGCAGTTCCTGGATGAACTGTCCGACGTCGTTGCGGCTGCCGGGCAGCACGCTGCTACGTGGGAATGGGACAACCGCGAGCGGTATGTTGCAGCGGCCATGGATCAGTATGCCCGTGTCAAGATTGGGCGGATTGATGCGGCCCAAAGCGCCGTTCAGGCGGCAGAGGGCAAAAACGCTCAGTTCGGTTCGTCGCTGGGAATTCTTCTCGCGTTGACAGGTTTCCTGACTTTGCTGCTACTGCTCACAGCGATCGAACGCAATACGCGTAATAGCGCGGTGAAAAGACAGGAATGAGCTGGCGCGACTTGAGATGGGATGCCGATGTAAGGTGTTTTCTGTTGCACCAACTGTTCTGAACCGGCGCGACCTCTCGCCACTCGCACAGCGCGGGCCGGAGACGCACGCCGGATTAAAGTCGAGACAGGTGGCGCGGTCGCTCCTCTGACGGCAGAGTCGATCGCTCGACCTGCTGGTTTGATCTGTCGGCGCGTTTCGGAGGCCGCGCCAACGCGAGGCCAAACTCACTTCTTGCGATTCTGACCGATGGCCCGGGCAACGTGCCGAGCGGGAGATCACTGCGAACAGGAGCCTATCGACAGAGCAGTCCCTGGGTAGATAAGGGTCCAGGTCCGCATCGCGAAGCTCGCACAACTTACAGGTCTGCAGCCGTTAGCTTCGGGCGGCGACGCTGGCATGCGCGTCGCAGCACCGCAAATGGGCACGTCGTGCGACGCAGGGTTCAGAGAAGGTCGGTTTCACAGAAACGATTGGAAAAACCCGATGGGCAATTGCGGAGGGCTATCTGATTGACGTTACGTGGTCAGAGCGCTGTCATCGTCGCTATCCTCAGATCGTCTTTTTCGCGCCCCGGCGAAATATTGTCCAAGCTGCCCAGGATCGGCGCGTTTTCCATGTGTTAAGCCTACATCGGTCGACGTTACAAGTGTTCACGACAAACGGTCCACGACAAACGACGTGCTTAACGATGCATCGCGACCGTTCGGTTGACGTGGAATCTCGCTTGGTCATCAGGAGACCGGTAACCCGGCGTCTGCCCGAATCGAGCCGTTGTTCATCAGCCAATCTTGCAGAGCCGGAACGGCAGTTGCTCTTCTGTGCGCTATCAGTGCAAAGCCTTTCAAGACCAACGATGACTTACGGTACTTTTCCAGCCTGGCTCCATAGTCTGTCGATCGCCTGGATTGTGTTAGGCGTGGTGTGTGCCGCCATCATTGTGACTGACGAGGTAAGACATCCGCAGAAGATGTGGATCATGAGCCTGGTTTGGCCGCTGACCACGCTATTCGGCACAGTTCTCTGGCTTGCTGCCTATTATGCATGGGGACGCAACGTGCTCGCCGCCGAAGCTGGCGATAAAACGCAACCGTTCACAGTGATCGTGATGAAAGGCACTAGTCATTGCGGCGCTGGTTGCACACTCGGCGACATTGTTGTCGAATGGTCAGCGTTTGCGTTTCCAGGGTTGGCGGTGTGGTTCGGATGGCACAGCGTATTCAACGAGAAAACTTTTGCCGTCTGGATCCCGGACTTCATGATCGCCTTTCTGCTAGGAATCGGTTTTCAGTACTTCACCATCAAGCCGATGCGCGACCTGTCAATTGGACAGGGCGTGATCGCTGCAGTCAAAGCGGATATTGCCTCGATAACCGCGTGGCAGATTGGCATGTATGGAGCAATGGCGATCATTCAGTTCCTATGGTTCAAGCCGGTTTTTGGCGGCATCGCGAACGTGACAAGTTCGGAGTTCTGGTTCGCCATGCAGATCGCCATGCTCGCGGGCTTCGTAACGAGCTACCCTGTGAACTGGTGGCTGATTCGTTCCGGTGTGAAGGAGAAGATGTAGACCAAACCCTCAGCGAAAAGGGCGCTGATGGCGACAGGCAAAATCGCAACTGACGTGAAGGCGGTCCCACAGGATGTGCGGCGATTGGATACTAGCTGCGTCCCAAACGCGTTCACCCGAACAAAACGTGCATTGTGATGGATGCCGGATGACCGTAGTAATCTGGACCTCACCCCCAATACAACCAACGTGCGACTTCACGCGCTCGTGAGTCCGCGGAGATGGGCAGGCGTCGAACAAACCTCAAGACCACCCGCCGGCCGACTCAGTTAGGCAAGTGGCGTGGTTGTACCTTAAAAGTCGTCGTTGTGGTCAGAGAAGCTCGAACCGTGGCTCAGGGTTGATCGCGTTGAAAAAGGCCGTGACCCGACTGTATCGCTGACGGTATCAACCTCTCAGTCAGTGGTCCGGCGTAAGCGTTGGCGTAGGTTTGTACGAGAAAGCTCGCCCGGGTCACTATTTCGACGAGAACGAGTAAACCGGCTCGATAAGAGGGTTGGTGGCGGCTTGCGGCGCGGTGCTTGCCACCAGCCCGGCACCTTCAGCGCCGCTTGACCCGCCCGCGGCTCACGACTGAGAACCTGGAACACGCCGAAATCGTCATTGCTGTCGGGAATCGCGGCGAGCAGGTTGGCAAGCGCGCGCCAGCCCATGAAGCTCGATAGCCTTATCGCTATGCGCAGCCAGCGCTCGGCGCGTGAGCTCGGGCGCGTTGACGGTGTTGACGCTACGCACTGCATCCGTCGCATTGCGTTTTTCGTTGATCTGGCGTCGATCGATGCGTGAAGCAACGGGCAGGTCTGCATACCATCTCTCCAGTGTTGAACGCCTTCGACGCTGTTCGCGCCGCGCCACGCCGTCCGCTTGCCCTACATCCACGCGGATCACCGCGCCGCCGCTGCCGTACCTGCCACGCCCGATAGCAGCGCCCTCAACACCTGTCGCAACGTGGTGGCGCCGAAGCGTCGCTCGCTGATATTCGCCTCGACGTCGATGCGTCCAGCGTTGTGCGCGTCGTACAGATCGACGATCAGTTGGGCGTGCCGCTCGCCGAGCCCGGCGCCGCGCAGCACGGCACTCCATTCGTCGCGCGGCACCCGGTGGGCGATAACCGGCCGCCCGGACAGATCCGCCAAGGTACGCGCGACGTCGAGCGCGCTTACCCGCTCTTTCCCTTCGATACTGACCACCCGTGGCGTCGCGCGCGAAGGCCCTTCATCGAGCAGCAACTGCGCGGCAAGCTCGCCGACGTCCTGCGCCGCGACGGTCGGAAACAGCTTGTCGAGCGGATCATGCAGACTCGGCAGCGCGCCCCGGCCGAGCGCGACCGGCAGCACGCGTGCCCAGTTCTGCATGTGCTCGGCGGCGCGCAACAAGATCAGCGACGACGCGACGGTGCGCAACCGCGTTTCGAGGTAGTGGAACAGCGTCGTGATGCCGGTGCCATCCGCGTGCTCGGCTCCGTAGTCGGACAGCGCGAGGAGCCGCGGTGGCGCGCTGATGCGCAAAGCCACGACGCCCGCGTCGATGATGCGCCGCATCGCGGCCGCGGGATCGTCATGCGCTCGCGGCACCGGACAGAGCCATTGCACTGCCTGCGCGCCGTCGATTGCGCGCGCGACGAGGTGTGGGTCGTTCAGGTCGGCGATCGCGAGCTCGCAGCCGATTGCCGCGAGCGCTTCGGCTTGCGTGGCGTCGCGCACCACCGCGCGTACCGGGTGGCCCGCGCAACGCAAGGCGGTTGCGCTCGCGTGTCCCACGTGACCGGTTGCTCCGAAAATGACGAACACGTTGTGCTCCTTTTGAGGATCGCTATGACGTGATGGTAGGGACGCGGTGCTCGCGAGGCGCTCAGATCTGGATGACTTTGCGCAGATCTGGATGATTTTTTACGCCGATGCCGCGCAGGTCGCCCAGGTCGCGCGAGTCGCGTTGGCTGTTCGCGAGCTACCAAATTCCGTCACGCCGGCGAACCTGCCAAAAACGCCGCACAATGCAGGCATCTCGCCGTCATTCAGCTCACTCAGGAGACAAGCGATGAACGCCGTCACCCCGATTCCCGCGCCGGCGCCGCACAGCGGCTCGCGCATCGCCGTGCGCACGAGCAGGGCGCTTGGCTGGCAAGGCTTCGGTGCGGAGCTGGTCAACGTGTCGGCCGGTTTGCATCGGATGCCCGCGTTTCGCCATCATCGCGTGGGCGTGCACGTTGGTGCGCCGGTGACTGCGCGCTGTCTGTGCGATGCGCGCCGCCACACGCGGATTCAGGCGCACGGCGACGCCGACGTGATCCCCGCGGGGCTCGAAGGTCAGTGGAACGATGACGCCGCCTGCACGATTTTCAGCGTCTGGTTTGCCGAGGACTTCGCGCGACGGACGGTCGAGCAACTCGCGTTGAACTCGGCCGATGCGCAGTTGCGCCCGCGCTTCCAGATGCGCGATCCGCGCTTTCAGCATCTCGCCTGGGCGCTGCGCGCGGAGCTCGAAGCGGACGATGCGTCCGATCCGCTCTACGCCGAAAGTCTGTGTACGGCGATGCTGGTGCGTCTGATCGGCGTCGAACCCATGCCGGGCAACCGGCGGCGTACGCTCGCGCCGCGCACGGCCGCACGTGTGATCGAGTTTATCGACGCGCATCTCGATCAGCGTCTGACGCTCGACGAGCTCGCCGCGCAGGCGCAACTGAGCGTGCCGCATTTCAAGGCGCTGTTTCGCGACACGCTCGGTGTGCCCGTGCATCAGTACGTGGTACAGCGCAGGGTCGAGCGCGCGCGAACGCTGCTGCTGCAGGGACGCCTCAGCGCAAGCCAGATCGCGCTCGAAACGGGCTTTGCGCATCAGAGCCATATGGCGCACTGGATGTCGCGTTTGCTCGGTGCAACGCCGCGTGAACTGCGCGGCGCCGCGCGCGATGACGCGGCCATGTCGGGGCAGGAGAGGACACGACGTTGATGCGCGAACCGCGCGGCGCGGAACCCATCCGCTTCAACCGGGCGTGGCCCCCGTCAACTGCGCATAGACATCATGCGCGAGCTGCAGCAGCTCCTTGCGATCGATCCCACCCGACACCGCATAGCCAAAATCGCCGTCGACCCAATAGAACACGTTGACGGGCCCCGCCTGATACAGCTTGAACGCGGTCGTATTCGCGTTCTCGCGACGATGCGAGATGCACAATGTGACGCGCTCGCCGTTCGGTCCGCGATACATGAACTGCGCGGTCGGACCGTCGTCGCCGGGCAGCAGGCGGCCGCCCGACAGCATGAATCCGCTCTTCGACAGCATCGGCGGATGGACCTCGGTGCCGAGCCGGTTCGCGAGCCATTGCACGAAGTCCTGCTCGCGATCGGCGCTCATGTCGCCCGGCCGGTCGATCGCCGGCATGTAGACGACGTGCGCGAGCGCCGCCTGGCGCGCGAAGCCCTCGGCGCTGTCCGCGCTGACCGGACGATTTCCGGCTTGCGTTTCGGCCCCTGGGTCGGTTCGATCGATCGCAACCGGTGGAATCAGATCGTTCCTGTGCATGCCGATGCCCACGCCGAGCACGAGCGCCGCGGCCATGCCCGCGAACTGCGCGGCAAAACGCGGCCAGTTCGCGGCCGCTCGCGCGCGGCGCGGCACACCGGTCTGCAGGCGCTTCGGCACGGGCTCGCTGAGCACGCGGTCGTAGCGCTCGTGAAGCAGACCATTGAGCGAAAAGTAATCGCTGACGCGCGCGGCCAGCTCCGGATTCTGTTCGAGCGCGCGCTCCACCTCGTCGCGCCGCTCGCCGGACAGCGTGCCGTCCACGTACGCGTGCAAGTCTTCTTCGCCGATCGGCATTTGCGGCTCGCTCATCGCACCACCTGTAATTTCGCACCGGGCTGGGCGCCCGCCATCAAAGCCCGCAGCCGTTCGCGTCCGCGCGAGAGCCGCGACATCACCGTGCCGATCGGAACGTTCAGCGCGAGCGCGACATCGGCATAGCTCATCTCCTCGAGACCGACCAATAGCACCACCTCGCGCTGTTCGACCGGCAGCCGCTGCAACGCGTAGTCGAGGTCGCGCATTTCGAGCGAACGCGTCTGGCCCGACGGCACCGCCAGCTCGCTTTCGGCGATGCTGTCGTCGTCGACCGCGACGTGGACCGCGCGCGCCGACGCCTTGCGCGCCTGATTCGCGAAGACGTTGTGCATGATCGTGAACAGCCACGCGCGCAGATCGGTGCCCGGCTGGAACAGACGGGTGCGGCCGAGCGCGCGCTCGAGCGTGTCCTGCACGAGGTCGTCGGCGAGCTCCCGATTGTTGATCAGCGCCCGCGCATAGCGCCGCAGACGCGGCACGTGCTCGATCAGCTCGTCACGGACATCCATGGTTGATCCCGGTCAAGGGGCGTGGGGGTGGCATCGGCTTCACTCGCGTATCGATACGCGCCGGGCCGGTCGCGGAGGCGTCCGTCGCACGATGCGTTCGAACTGCAAACACCTGTCAGCGCATTTTATTCCGCGAGGGCCGCGCCCACCGGCGTCAGCGCGCGCTCATCACGTCGGCGGCGCGCATCAGGCCGTGGGTGCGCGCATTGCCCGCGACGACGAAACGCTGCCGCCGCGCGGTCCACGTCAACAGCCGCAGTTCGCCGATGCGGCGCGCGGCCCACTGCGGCTCTTCCCGCGCAAACGGCGCCGCGGCCGACAGCACGACCACTGGTTGCTGATCGCCGTTCAGATAGACGAGTTCGTCCGCGCGCTGCAATGGCCCGAGCCGCAGCACGCGTTGCTCGACGAGGCGCAGGCCGATCGCGCCGAGATCCGGCGCGGCTGGATCGATGCGCGTCGGCGATGCCGAGGAAAAGGGCCGTGCGGTGGCTTCGGCGAGCGCCATCACGGCAGCATTATCGAGCGCTCGTGCCGACACCTGAGTCGCCAGGAGCCAACCGCTGATGGCGCTCAGCATCAGCGCGAGCGCGACGAGCGCGACAAGTGTTCGGCGTGCGCGACCACCCGGTTGCGGGCGCATGCGCAGCGGGCGCGATCCGCCGAGGCGCCCAGGCGCGGGCTCCTCGGCGGTCTGAAAGGTGGCCTGGATCTGTGCGTTCAAGCGGTCGTAAAAGGCGACACGCCGTGCTTCCGCCGGATGCTTGACGAGATAGTCGCGCAGCGACGCGGAGCGCTCGGGCGTCAGCGTGCCGTCCGCATAGGCCTGGATGTCGTCTTCGGAGGGCGGAGCGCCGGAGGGGCGGTGAGTCGAGGTCATGATGATGCGCGGTCTTGATTGCTGCTATCGGACGGCAAACACGGCGGCGGGGACATTTATTCCCCGCGCCGGCGATGTTTTTTTTCACGCCACGAATACAGGAATAAACGCTGCCCACCCGTGGTTCTCCCTGGTGCGAACCCGCACAACTCTCCAAGGAGTCGATCATGAAAAAGCTTTCGTTCGTTGCTTTGTCGCTCGTCGTTCTCGCCGCTTCGTCGAGCGCGTTTGCGCAGGGCAAGACACGTGCTCAGGTGTACCAGGAACTGATCGAGGCGCAGCAGAACGGTCTCGACTACATCACCGACGCGTCGTATCCCGATGTCAGTCCCGTGTTCGCGCGTCAGGTCGAGCAGCGCAAGCAGGCGCTCGCCGCGCAAGCGGCGCTCGCCGCGAGCCACGTCGCGAACTCGGGAGCGCCGGCTGTTGGCACCCATTGAAGCAGCATCGGCCACTGGCGCGCGAATGGGTTTGAATGTGCGCGCCAGGGCCGGATGGAATAGACCGTAGCGAGGCGTGTTCGCCCGTACGTTGGTCGATGAGTCGATCGACCCATCGATCGAATCATCGATCCATCCGGCAAGGAGTTTCCGTGACACCACCCTTCGCACCCAAACCCAACCCCGCCGGCTCCGACCCGCGGCCGATCTGCGTGCCATGCCGGCTCGCCGCGATCGGCGCGGTCGCGCTCGCGCTCGCGGGCGGCTTCGCCTACACCGCGGGGTGGCTGACGCCCGCGCGTCTGTCCGCCCCGCGCGTCATCGATACGTTCGAGGCGGTCGCGGGCCCGCATCCCGGCTATCGACGCAATCACGCCAAGGGCCTGTGCGTCGACGGCTATTTCGACAGCAACGGCAATGGCGCGGCGCTGTCGCACGCGGCAGTGTTCGCGCCGGGCCGCACGCCGGTGTCGGGTCGCTTCGCGGTGCCCGGCGGCAATCCGTCCGCGCCCGATACGAGCTCGCCGGTGCGCAGTCTCGCGCTGCAGTTCCGGCTTCGCGATGGCGAACAGTGGCGTACCGGCATGAACTCGACGCCGGTGTTCGCGGTGCATACGCCAGCGCAGTTCTATCAGCAATTGCTGGCCGCGAAGCCCGACCCTGCGACCGGCAAACCGGACCCCGCGAAGCTGAAGGCGTTCTACGCGGCCAATCCCGAGACGCAGCCGTTCCAGCGCTGGGTCAAGTCGCACGCGCCGTCGTCGAGCCTCGCGAACGCCGCATACTACGGCATCGACGCGTTTCTGTTTACCGATGCCCACGGCACGACGCGCGCCGTGCGCTGGGCCGTCGTGCCCGACACGCCATACGCGCCGATCACCGCGGCGCAGCAGGCCGAAAAGAACTTCCTCGCCGCCGATCTCGACGAGCGTCTGCAACACGGACCGTTGCGCTGGCATCTGCTGTTGACCGTCGCGCAACCGGGCGACCCGACCAGCGACGCGACGCTGCAGTGGCCCGACGACCGCCAGCGCGTCGACGCCGGGACGCTCGTGATCGAACGCACCACGTCGCAGGAGGACGGCGCCTGCCGCGACATCAACTTCGATCCGACGATCGTGCCCGCCGGCATCGCGCCATCGGACGATCCGCTGCTCGCCGCGCGCTCTGCGGCCTATGCACAGTCGTTCCAACGCCGTACGCGCGAGGAGGCGCTGCATCCCGAGATCCATCGAACCCGGCCAAACGGAGAGGCTTCATGACGCGCACCCGCACTCACTTCAGTCCGCTCGCGCGGCTGCTGCACTGGACGATGGCGCCGCTGATCGTCGCGATGCTGTTTATCGGCGTGGGCATGGTGGCGACGGTATCGCGTGCCCATGATGCGTTGGTCGCGCTGCATCGGCCGCTCGGCATCGCGTTGCTGCTGCTCGTGCTGGTGCGGCTCGCGGTGCGCGTGATGCGCGGCAGTCCGCCATTGCCCGCGCGCATGTCGAAGCCGCAACGAATCGCGGCGCATGCGTCGCACCTCGTGCTGTACGGGCTGATGCTCGCGATGCCGCTGATCGGCTGGGCGATGCTATCGGCGGCCGGCTATCCGGTCACGCTGTTCGGTCCGCTGCATCTGCCGCCGATCGCACCGCACGACGTCGCGCTGTTCGCGCTGCTGCGCGCGCTGCATACGTGGCTCGCGTTCGCGTTGTTCGCGACGGTGCTGCTGCATCTGGCGGCGGCGTTGTTGCATGGGCTGATCCTGCGCGACGGAGTGTGGGGCAGCATGGCCCGCGGCGAACGCTAATATGGGTCGAACCGCGGCTTGACCGGGTTGCTCCCGAACTGTCCAAATCGCCCGCCCTGGCGATTTTCGTCCAACGCGTAAAATGGCCGGTTATCACTGGCAAATCGCAACTGGACAGAATCGGCCGGGCGTCGCGCGGCGCCCCGTCATGGTCCACGCGCGCTTGCCTTCGCCGGTTTGAACAGGAATGCACGCGGATGTCATCAGTTTTCTTCGATCGGGAAAGGATTGCGGAATGGCTCGGTGAGCGCACCGTCGCCAAGGCGCGCTCGGTGGGCGCGGTCAGCAACGTCAAATGGCAGGGAGACACGCTGTCGGGCGACGTGCAGGGCTCGCAGCCGGGGCCGTACCTGACGCGGGTTCGCTTTCGCACCGATGGCGGGTCGCCGTCGGCCGAAGGCAAATGCACGTGCCCGGTCGGCCGCAATTGCAAGCACGTCGCGGCGCTACTGCTCGCGGAACTCCACTACCACGACGAGATGGATCACATCACGCAGGTCGAGGACGGCAGTGACCCGGCGACGTCGGAGGTGTTCATCGCGCGACGGATCACGGTGCCGGGCGCGCCGCCGGCGCCATCACCGTCTCCATCTTCATCTCAAGGTGTGCGACCCGAACTGGTCAGCTGGCTCGAGCGTTTTCGCGCGCGCGCCCGCGTGGCCGACGCCGCCGGAAAAGACGCCGCCCGGCAGCTCGACGCCACGCGCAAGGAAACGCTCGCCTATCGGCTCAACTGGTCGCGTTTTCATATGCGCCACGAAGTCGTGCTGCATCGCGCGCGTTGCGACGCGGACGGCGTGATCGTCGAAGTCGGCGACAGCTGGGGCGACGTCGAAGGCGCGCTGCTCAGGCAGCCGCGCTTCGTGTCCGACGAAGACCTGTCGATCCTCCGCGGCCTATGGCTCGGTCGCTCGCGCGAGGACCTGGGCCAGTTCGTGCTGCGAGGCACGAGTGGCGCGGAAACGCTGCAGAAGCTGATCGCGACCGGGCGCCTGTTCTTCGACTTCGGGATCGCGCCGGGCCAGGCCGGACCGACGCCGCTCGCGCGCGCCGCCGACCGCCTCGGGCGCATCGAATGGGAGCCGCTCGCCGACGAGCGCCTGCGCCCGGTACTGCGCACCGAACCGCGCGCGAGCATGGTGCTGCCGACCGAGCCGGTCTGGTACGTGGACGGCGTCGCCAACGAGGCGGGCGTCGTGCCACTGTCGCTGCCGTTCCAGCAACTGCCCGACTACCTCGCGATGCCGCCGATCTCGCTCGCCGAGGCGCCGCTCGTCGCGTCGGTGCTGCGCGAGATCGCGCCCGAGCTGCCGCTGCCGCCGACCCACGACGCGCCCGCGATTCGGGTGATCGACGTCGAACCGGTGCCGGTGCTGACGCTGAACAGCCATGCGCTGCCCGGCGCGGGGAAGGGCATCAAAACGGCAAAAACCACGAAGGCCGCGAAGGCCGCGGAGCGCAAGTCCGCCGCGGTAGAACTGGCCGCCGCGAGCTTCGACTACGACGGTGTCAGCATCAACGCCGACAGCAGCGTGACGCTGGTGCCGTTGCCGGGCGGCGATGTGATTCACATCCGCCGGCGCTACGACGCCGAGAAAAAGCGTCTGCTGGAATTGCGCAAGACCGGTCTGCAAAAGGTGCCGACGCGCAACCTGCATGCGTCGCGTCTGTTGCCCGACACGATGCTCGGACTGCCCGACACCGACGCGTGGTCCGAGTTCGTCAACGACGCGGTGCCGGATCTGGTCGCGAAGGGCTGGCGCGTGACGATGGCGCCCGAGTTCCGCTACAACGTGATCGAGATCGACGCGATCGACGGCACCGCGCTGCAGGCCGGCGACGGCTGGTTCGATCTGGAGATGGGCATCCGCGTCGGCGAGCGCAACGTGCGGCTCGAACCGCTGCTGGCCGATCTGTTCCGGCGCGACCGGCGCTGGCTCTCCGGCGCGCTGGAGCGTATTCGAGACGACGAGCCGATCGAGCTGAAGACCGAGGAGAACAAGCGCCTGCGGTTGCGCGCCGATCGTCTGAAGCCGGTGGTGCGCGTGCTGGTCGATCTGTTCGATTCGCTCGGCGGCGCGCTTGCCGAAGGCGCGCCTCTGCGCGTGCCCGCGGTCGATGCGGGTCGTCTCGATGCGCTGCACGACACCGGCCGCTGGCAGTTCAGCGGCGACGATTCGATCCGCGAGCTCGCGCGCCGTCTGCAAGCCGGTCCGGGCCTGCGCGAAGTGCCGGTGCCGCGCGGGCTGAAGGCTGAGCTGCGCGGGTACCAGCACCAGGGCCTGAACTGGATGCAGTTCCTGCGCGAACAGGATCTGGGCGGCGTGCTCGCCGACGACATGGGCCTCGGCAAAACCGTGCAGACGCTCGCGCACGTTCTCGCCGAGAAGGAAGCGGGGCGGCTCACGCATCCCGCGCTGATCGTCGTGCCGACCACGCTCGTGCACAACTGGCGCGAGGAAGCGCGCCGCTTTGCGCCGGAGCTGAAAGTGCTGGTGCTGAACGGGCCGCAGAGAAAGGAGCGTTTCGAGCAGATCGGCGAAGCCGAGCTGATCCTGACCACTTATGCGCTGTTGTGGCGCGATCAGAAGGTGCTCGCCGAGCACGACTATCATCTGCTGATTCTCGATGAGGCGCAGTACGTGAAGAACGCGACCACCAAAGCCGCCCAGGCGATTCGCGGCTTGCGGGCGCGGCATCGGCTGTGCCTGACGGGCACGCCGCTCGAGAATCATCTCGGCGAGCTGTGGTCGCAATTCGATTTTCTGCTGCCGGGCTTTCTCGGCAGCCAGAAGGACTTCACGCGACGCTGGCGCAATCCGATCGAAAAGAACGGCGACGACGTGCGCCGCGCGTTGCTCGCGCGCCGCATCCGGCCGTTCATGCTGCGCCGTCGCAAGGACGAGGTCGCGAAGGAGCTGCCGCCGAAGACGACGATCGTGTGTCCGGTCGATCTCGAAGGCGCGCAGCGCGACCTGTACGAAACCGTGCGCACCGCGATGCAGCAGAAGGTGCGCGCGGCGGTCAGCGCGCAGGGGCTCGCGCGCAGCCACATCATCGTGCTCGATGCGTTGCTGAAGCTGCGCCAGGTGTGCTGCGATCCACGGCTCGTGCGCACCGCCAGCGGTATCGCGGACGGCGCTGCCACGGGCGGCGGCGAGCGCGCGATGCGCTCGGCCAAGCTCGATCTGCTGCTGTCGATGCTGCCCGAGTTGATCGAGGAGGGACGCCGCGTGCTGCTGTTCTCGCAGTTCACCGGCATGCTCGCGTTGATCGCCGAGGCGCTCGACGAAGCCGCGATCCCGTACGTCATGCTGACGGGCGACACGGCCGATCGCGTGAGCCCGGTCGAGCGGTTCCAGCAGGGCGAGGTGCCGCTGTTCCTGATCAGCCTGAAGGCCGGCGGAGTGGGGCTGAACCTGACCGCCGCCGACACGGTGATCCACTACGACCCGTGGTGGAACCCGGCCGCCGAGAACCAGGCGACCGACCGCGCGCATCGGCTGGGACAGGACAAGCCGGTATTCGTGTACAAGTTGATCGCGGCCGGCAGCATCGAGGAAAAGATCGTCGCGTTGCAGGAGCACAAGGCCGGGCTCGCCGACAGCATTCTCGCGGAAGATGCGGCCGGCGCCGCAAAGTTCTCGGACGACGATCTCGACGCGCTGTTCGCGCCTATGCCGGACCTCGAAGGCGCGCGTTGAACGCGCGGGCAAGCGACCGAACGAGGCAACGCAGACGGGCCACGCAGACACGCAGGGGAAATCTGACGCGCCGCAGCAACGCCAATGGGCGCCACACTGTAACAAAGCGTCTGTGTATGTAAATTACCGTCGATGGGACTTCAAACTCATACCAATTTCGAACTCGCGCTGTGTAAGGCTTGCGCGTCGCGCGCGGCTGGTGCGGCGCGTAATAACTACTTCGCCAACGGTTACAAAGGAAGTTCTTTCATCTTGAGCACGGCTGTTCTTCCAGCTAACGTGACGTTACTCGTGCGGTTAGACCCCGGCGAGCGTGTGTAGTGTTTGTGGGCGGCGTTGCTTCGACAGGGGCAGCGCCGCATTTTTTTGCCGGCGACCCTAACGCTGCGCATCACCCGCTGACGGCCCGTCTCGCGGCGCGTCATCGCGTCGGCCAACAATGTGAAGCAGTCGAATGCCTCATGCAGAACGAGAGCTTTGAGTCGCTCGCCCGACCAGGCCGACTGCCTCGAATGACAACTCGACCGGGACAAAATCTAACAATGTTTAAACGATTTCTTTTGAGATTATTCTTATACTGAACGCGCAATTGTTAAATAAGAGTACCTGAAAGGAATCTTAAAGCCGATAAGCGAGCATGGTCAAAAAGCCGCTCCAGCAAGGATCTTCCGTCCGCAGTGTCACTTCCTTCCGGCGCCGGCTAGTGGTGGCAGACCAGAAAAACCTGAAAAGCGCGTCAGCCGTTTCTGATTAGGGTTTTTCGCGACGGATTGCCGGTACACGGCAAACGGGAAGAAAGAAGGTTTTCGATTATCATGATCTGCCCTGCATAATCGCTATGGAAATTACATTTATGCGCTGATTTCCGCTTCATGAAAGCAGCGTCATGGCGGGGGACGGCGAGGGACCATTAATCAGAAAGTAACAGCCGGAATTTTTTGGGAAGCCGGATCGGCGGTGCTGCGCCGTCATCCCGGTCGTCAGCCGGTATACCGGCCGTCAGCCATGAAGGCGCTGTTGCGTTGTGGGGTGTTATGAGAATTGCAGTCCTCGATGATGATTCGGCTCAGGCCGACCTTGTGTGTCAAACGCTGTCCGCCGCTGGACACGTCTGTCACGCGTATGGCGCAGGGCGCGAACTCGTGCGCCAGTTGCGTCGTCAGACGTTCGATCTGCTCGTGCTCGACTGGAACGTTCCCGACATGTCCGGCGAAGAAGTGCTTCGCTGGGTGCGCGAAAGCCTGTCCGAGCGCCTGCCGGTGCTGTTCATGACGAGCCGCGGCCGCGAAACCGACATCACTTCGATTCTGAATACCGGTGCCGACGACTATCTCGTCAAGCCCGTGTCGGGCGCCGTACTGCTCGCGCGGGTTGGTTCGCTGCTGCGGCGCGCGTATTACCTGAAGCCGCCGGCAACGAGGGAAGTATTCGGCGACTTCGAGTTCGACCTGAGCGTCAAGCACGTCGTGGTCCGCGGCACCCCGGTCTCCGTCACGCAGAAAGAGTTCGAACTCGCGCTGCTGCTGTTCCAGCATATGAGCCGGCCGTTGTCGCGCGCACACATTCTCGACGTGATCTGGAAGCAGGCCACGGACATCCCGTCGCGCACGATGGACACTCATGTGTCGATGTTGCGCAGCAAGCTCGGTCTGCGCCCCGAGCACGGTTATCGGCTCACGCCGATCTACGGCTATGGCTACCGCCTCGAGCGGATCGAAACCGGCACACCACCGGCCGCCGACGACGAACCCACTGAAGAAGCGGGGGAAGCGTGACGGTCTGCGTGGATGGGGCGGCATCGGGCAGCGCCGCCATGCCCGGCCGCCGCGCCGCCGCGTGGCTTGCCGCGGCCTGTCTGATGGCAACGGGCGCGACCGGCTGGAGCGCGCTCGCGCACGCGCAGCCCGCGCGCGGCAAGACCGGAGCGAAGGCCTCGCCGGTCTACGCTTCGTACACGACGCACGAGGGCGACACGCTGTATGACATAGCCGCCCGCTACATGGCCGATCCGACCGACTGGGCGCTGTTGAGCAGCCTCAATCACGTGCCCGCGCCGCGCCGCATGGCGGCCGGCATCGTGCTGCGTTTGCCGTCCCGAAGGCTGCGCCAGGATCGGGACACGGCTCGCGTGATCGCGACCAGCGGTCCAGTCGAGCACGCGTTCGACTCGAGCCCTTATCTGCCGCTGAAAACCGGTGAAACGCTTGCCGAAGGCGATCGCTTGCGCACCGGCGCGAACGGGTTCGCGACGCTCGAGCTGCCCGGCGGCTCATACGTGACGGTCGCGCAGAACGGCGAACTCAATATCGAGAGACTGCGGCACGTCGCGCTGACCGGCGTCGCCCATCGCGTCTTTGAGCTGCGCGCCGGCGAGGTCGAGAGCCAGGTCACGCATGCGAAGCGACGCGATGATCGCTTCCAGATCCGTTCGCCTTCGGTGGTCGCCGGAGTGCGCGGCACGCGTTTTCGCGTCGATTACGACGGCGACACGCAAACCACCGCGGTGGCGGTGCTCGACGGCGCGGTCGGCGTCGATCCGGCCACGCAGCATGGCCAGAGCGCCGCGCCGGCGCCAGGCAGGCCGTTGCAGGCGTCCGATCAGCTGGTCGAGGCAAGCTTCGGCAACGTCACGCACTCGGGCGGCGCGGTCGGCAGTCCGGTCCAGCTGTTGCCCGCACCCGCGCTCGCGCGGCCGGCGCGCGTGCAGGACGGCAAGAGCGTCGCGTTCGACGTCAACCCGGCCGAGCACGCGGTCGGCTATCGGCTGCAGATTTCGCACGACGCCGATCAACTGGACCTGGTGCGAGACCTGCGCGTGAGCGCGCCGCATGCCGACTTCGGCGATCTGCCCGACGGCACGTACTTCGTGCGCGTCGCGTCGACCGATAGCAACGGTCTCGACGGCCTGCCGAACGTGTACGCGTTCGAGCGCCGCCAGCTGGGGCTGGACGCTTCGGCCGCGCAGCGCGCGGGTAGCCGCGACTACGAGTTCCGCTGGTTCGTCAGCCGCAGTAACGTGCCGACCCGTTTCCGCTTCCTGCTCGCGAACACGGCCGAACTGAGCCATCCGGTAATCGATCGCCCCGATCTGCCGGGCGGCGAACTCGTGATCAGCGATCTGCCTCCGGGCGTCTACTACTGGACGATCGTCGCCGAGCAGTTCGACAACGGCCGCTTCTACGAAAAGAGCAGTCCGGTCCGCTCCTTTACGCTTGCGCCCTGACGCGGGTAGATTCTCGGGGCCGGCCTGCTGGCCGGTCCGTCCTCCCGTTCCCGACTATATCGTCCATGCCCGCCACTTCTACGCGACTGAGCCTCGACCCGCGCGCCCGTCTTGGACGGCGGGCGGGCCGGCGCTTTCTGATCGAGTGGGTCAGCGTTGGCTGTCTCGGTCTCGTGGTGATCCTGCTGACGTCGTTCGGGCGCGTCGGCGCCGGCATCGATCTGCTGGTGTACGACCAGTTTCTGAAGCTGCGCGAGCAGCCGCTGCTGTCCGACATCGTCGTCGTCGAGATCGACAACGCGAGCATCGACGCACTGGGCCGCTGGCCGTGGCCGCGCAGCGTGCACGCGCGGCTGCTCGAGCAGATCGCCGCGGCCAAACCTGCCGCGGTGATCGACGACGTACTGTTCACCGAGCCCAATGTCGACGACGCTCAGCTCGCCCACGCCATTGCGCTGAGCCCGACCTATCTGCCCGTGCTGCTGACGCCGCCCGATGCGAGCGGCAAGCGCACCGTCGATGAACCCGTCGCGCCGCTCGCGCAGGCTGCTGCCGGGCTCGGTCACATCAATTTCGAAGTGGACAGCGACGGCATCGTGCGTAGCGTCGCGCGCTTCCAGGGCGACCAGCGCTCGCGCTGGCCGCAACTGACGGTGCTCGTCGCCGACGCGGTCGAACACGGCAAGCTGCATCTGCGCGGCGGCTTGCCGCCGCGCCCCTCGAACGAGCCCGCACGCGGCAGCGACGACGGCGGCGAAGAGCGCTTCCTGATTCCGTTCGGCCCGAACGCCGCGAACTACCCAAAGCTCAGTTTCGCCGACGTGCTCGCCGGCAAGGTGCCGGCCGATCAGTTGCGCGGGCGCATCGTCGTGATCGGCGTGACGGCGTCGGGTCTGTACGACCGCTTCGCGACACCGGTATCGGGCGAGCTCGGTCCGCTGCCCGGCGTCTACATCCACGCGAACGTGCTCGACACGCTGCTGAGCGGCCGCGAGATCCAGCCGGTCGCGCTGTGGGTCGTGTTCGCGGCGGCGCTCGGGCCGCTCGCCGCGCTGCTCGCCGGCTTCCTCGTACTGTCGCCGCGCCGCTCGTTGTTGCTGACCGGCGCGCTGGTGCTGCTCGCCGCGACCGGCAGCGCGCTGCTGCTGTACGGCGGCAGGCTGTGGATCTCGCCGGTGCCGGCGATCCTCGGCGTCGTGATCGTCTATCCGATCTGGAACTGGCGACGCCTCGAAATGACGATGGCGTATCTGCGCGGCGAACTGCAGCGTCTCGCCGACGAGCCGCATCTGCTGCCCGAGACGCCGAAGCGCCGCCGCGAGTTCGGCGGCGACGTGCTCGCGCAGCACATGGCGCTGATGGCTCAGGCCGCGCAACGGGTGCAGGACATGAAGCGCTTCGTGTGGGGCAGCCTCGATAGCGTGCCGGAGCCGATTCTCGTCAGCGACGTGGCCGGCGTCGTGCTGATCGCGAATCACGCGGCGAAAGCGCATTTCGCTCGGCTAGGCGCGCCGATGCCCGAAGGCCAGCCGATGCAGAGCGTGCTCGGCGGCCTCACGCTCGTGAAGACGATCGACACCGGCGCGGCCACGGACAACGAGCGCAGTCTGTCCGCGCACGCGCACTGGCCGGCGCTCCTCGATCCGACGCGCGGCGAGTTCGCGGCGCTGATGGCGCAGGGCGTCGAGGTGCGCGACGCGAACGAGCGCGACCATCTGCTGCGCTATGCGACCTGCACCAACGCGCAGGGCGAGACGACCGGCTGGATCGCCGGTCTCGTCGACGTGTCGGCACTCCATGCGGCCGAGCGTCAGCGCGAAGACGCGCTGCGGCTGCTGTCGCACGACATGCGCTCGCCGCAGGCGTCGATCATTGCGCTGGTCGAGATCGAGCGCGCGCGCACCGAGCCTGCGCTCGCGCGCAGCGTGCTGGAGCGCATCGAACGCTACGCGCAACGCGCGCTCACGCTTGCCGACGACTTCGTGCAACTGGCGCGCGCCGAATCGCAGGCCTATGTGCTCGAGCCGCTGAGTCTGACCGAACTCGTCATCGATGCGAGCGACGAGGTCTGGCCGCAGGCGCATGCGAAGCGCATCGCGCTGCATACGGAATCCGCCGACGACGCCGACGACGATCCCTGGATCTGCGCCGACCGCTCGCTGATGACACGCGCGCTCGTCAATATCCTGAACAATGCGGTCAAGTACAGTCCGCCCGACACGCGCATCGTATGCAGCTTCGCTGGCCAGCCGGCGGCAAAGCGCGCGGGCAGCGAGGCGCCGCGCGTGTCGTGCACGATCCGCGACCAGGGCTATGGCATTCCTGAGGAGCAGCAAGCGGGATTGTTCGAGCGCTTTCGCCGTTTTCACGAGGCGGAGCGGCCGGAAGTGGGTGGCGCGGGACTCGGCATGGCGTTCGTCAAAACCGTCGTCACGCGCCACGGTGGCAGCGTCGAAGTCGTCAGCGCGCCCGGCGAGGGGACGGCCTTCACGATCTGGCTGCCCGCGCTCGACGACGCGCCCCTCGACGAATCGATCGCACCGCGCGTCTGATGCGCCTTTGATGTATTCGATGTACTAGAGAGAAAACAAACAATGGCAAAGATCGCTCACCTCTGTGCCGCGCTGGCCGCGGCGAGCCTCACCGCTTGCGCGGGCCTGAGCGCCGACGTGCACACCGTCTCCGCTAACGGCGCCGACCGCGCCGTTGCGCTGCAAGGCGAGCAGACCTATTCGCTCGCGCGCACGCAGCCGCAGGACGACAGCGCCGACCATCCGCAAGTCGAAAAGCTGTTGCGCGACGAGTTGGCGAAACACGGGTTCGTCGATACGGCGGGCAAGCCCGCGCGTTATCTGCTGTCGATGGCGTATAGCACGCGGCCGGCGTCGATCGGCATCGGCGGTGAGGATTGCGCGCCCGCCGATTGCGGCGCGGGCAGCGACGGTCCAGGCGCGCTGCTGTTTGGGCGCAAGTATCAGCACGCGCTGACGCTGCGCTTTTTCGACTACGCGAGCGGCGCCGAGCGCTACAAGGTCGGCGCGGTGTTCATGGATCGCGACGCGGACCCGCTGCATGCACTGCCGTTGCTCGTGAAAACCGCGCTCGCGAAGCTGCCGTTCGATGCGCCGGCCGACTGGCGTGTGAAGCTCAGCATCGACAAGACGAGCGGTGTGCCGAACGTCGAGTCGATGGAGCCGCTGCAGCGTTAAAACACAGCCTCGGATCGCCGGGGCCACGAGTATCAGTTATTCCTGCGCCGGCTCGTCTTGCGGCCAGCGGTTTTCGAACACGCAATCGGCGAGCGGCAGACGGCTCGCCCAGCGCTGCGTTTCGAGCATCGGCTCGCTATAGAAGGCAGCGACGTGGCCGAGGCACAGAATCGCGACCGGCCGCGCGCCTTCCGGCATCCCCAGTAGCTGGTGCACCGCGTCGACATCGAATAGCGACACCCAACCAAGCCCGAGTCCTTCCGCGCGCGCGGCGAGCCACATGTTCTGGATCGCGCACGCGACCGACGCGAGATCCATCTCCGGCAGCGTGCGGCGGCCGAAGACGTGTCGCTCGCGCCCGTCCATCAACGCGATCACCAGCAACTCCGCGCATTCGCGCATGCCTTCCACCTTCAGCTTCATGAACTCGTCGCGGCGCTTGCCGAGCGCATCGGCGGTGGCGAGCCGTTCGCGCTCGACGATGTCGCGCAAGCCCGTGCGCAGCGCCGCGTCGGTGATGCGCACGATGCGCCACGGCTGCATGTAGCCGACGCTCGGCGCGTGATGCGCCGCGTCGAGCAGACGCCGCAGCACCGCCGGATCGACCGGATCGGGCACGAAGTGGCGCATGTCGCGGCGTTCGTAAATCGCGCGATAGACCGCTTCGCGCTCGGAGTCGTCAAAAGGCTTCGCCATGAAAGAGGGCGGCCGTGAAAGCCGGGTTGGAGGGCCAGTAAGCGTGCATATAGGTTGCCACAATCGGGCCCACGCGGAACACCGCTTCGCCGGGCGTGTCGCTGTGCGCGCGCGTGGCGAAGCGCTGCGGCGCGAGCGGCGTCGCGAGCTTCGAGTAGTGGAACGTGTGGCCGGTCAGCGTGCCGTGGACGCCATCGATCTGCTGCATGCCGAGCGACGTGAAGCGCGTTTGCATCGTCGCGTGACCGGGTAGCAGGCCCAGCATCGGCGTGCTAGTGCCTTGCGCGTCGGTCAGCGTGTCGAGCAGATAGAGCATGCCGCCGCACTCGGCGACCAGCGGTTTGTCCGCCTCGACGTGCGCGCGGATCGATGCGGCGCTGTTCACGTTGCCCGCGAGCGTCGCCAGATGCAACTCGGGGTAGCCGCCCGGCAGATAGAGCGCGTGCGTGCCGGCGGGCAACGCTTCGTCGGCAAGCGGCGAGAAATAGCTGAGCCGCGCGCCGAGCGCTTCGAGCAGCGCGACGTTGGCCGGATAGATGAATGAGAACGCGGCGTCGCGCGCGATCGCGATGTGCTTGCCTTCGAGCAGACGCGGCAGCACTTCGGGCGAGGGCACGCCGAAATCGACCGGCGGCGGCAGTTCGGCGAGCGCGGTCGACGCGAGCGTATCCGCCGCGCGTTCGAGGCGCGCTTCGAGATCGTCGATTTCATCGGCCTGGTGTAGGCCGAGGTGGCGGTCGGGCAGCGTGATCTCGTCGCTCGCGGCGAGGTGGCCGCACCAGCGCAACTCGGGCGGCAGTGCTTCCTGCAACATCTGCGCGTGCCGAGCCGAGCCGACGCGATTCGCGAGCACGCCGTGGAACGGCAGTTGCGGCCTGAAGCGCGCAAGGCCGAATGCGATGGCGCCGAAGGTCTGCGCCATCGCCTGCGCGGAAATCACCGCGAGCACCGGCACGCCGAACGTGGTCGCCAGATCGGCGCTGCTCGGCGTGCCGTCGAACAGGCCCATCACGCCTTCGATCAGGATCAGATCGGCTTCTTGCGCCGCCCGCGCGAGCAGGTTGCGGCATGCGCTTTCGCCGACCATCCACAGATCGAGCGACAGCACCGGCGCGCCGCTCGCGCGCGCGAGGATCATCGGATCGAGAAAATCCGGCCCGGTCTTGAACACGCGCACGCGACGTCCGAGCCGCCGGTGATAGCGCGCGAGACCGGCGGTGATCGTGGTTTTGCCTTGTCCCGACGCGGGCGCGCTAATGAACAGCGCGGGGCACGCCCCGAAGGAAGTCCCCTGGGGGGACGCCCCGAAGGAAGTCCCCTTGGGGGGCGCCCCGGACGAAGCCCAGTTGGGGGATGCCGACATCGCTCAGAACTCCACGCCGCGCTGCGCCTTCACACCTTGCTCGCGATACGGATGCTTGATCGCGCGCATTTCGGTGACGAGGTCGGCGGCTTCGATCAGCGCGTCCGGCGCATGGCGTCCGGTCACGACGACATGCAACATCGGCGCACGCGCGTTGATCACCGCGAGCACTTCGTCGAGCGGCAGGTATTCGTACTTCAGCACGGTGTTCAGCTCGTCGAGGATCACCATCTGGTAGTCGCCGCTTTCGATCATCCGCCGCGCTTCGTTCCAGCCTTTGCGCGCAGTCGCCATGTCGGCCTCGCGGTTCTGCGTGTTCCACGTGTAGCCGTCGCCCATCGTGACGAAATCGCATTGCGCGATCGCGCCGAGGAAATCGCGCTCCGACGTATGCAGCGCGCCCTTGATGAACTGCACGACGCCGAGCCGCATGCCGTGGCCGAGCACCCGCACGGCCATGCCGAAGGCGGCCGTGCTCTTGCCCTTGCCGGTGCCGGTGTTGACGATCAGCAGGCCTTTTTCGACGGTCGCGCCGGCCTGCTTCTTTTCGTGGCCTTCGCGGCGGCGTTCGGTCATGCGTTGATGCGATTCCGGATCGGTTTTCATCGAGGGTCCTGGTTTTGAGGGGCGGGATGGGATGGGGGCGCGTCGCTAAGGGCAGCGTTGTTCGCCGCTGCGATCGCAACCGTGATGCCGGCGTGCGCGGTCTTGCGTACGATTAGACGCGCGTTTTGCGCGGTTGTGCTGGAGTCCTGCGCCGTTGCCGCCAGCAGCGCACACGGCTCGCACACACCGTCGACGCCGAGATGCGCGTGTGCCGCCGCCGACGGCGACGCGACCGGCACCGCGGCGATCTGCTCGCGGCTGAACAGTTGCAGCGGCAGCTGATGACGTGAGCAGAATTCGAGCAGACCGGCTTCGTTGGCTTTGGTGTCGATCGTCGCGATCGCGCGGATCTGCTCGAAGGCATTCGATCCGAGTGCTGCGCGGACGGCGGCTTCGATCTCAGCGGCTTCGCTGTGCAAGCGGCAACCGATGCCGACGCTCAGCGTTTTGATCGCGCGTCCGAGTCCGTGTCGTGTCGCGCTCGCTGCCAGTTCGTGAGCAACGCCGGCGTCGCGTTTGGCCGCATCACGCGCCAGCGCGAGCGACGCCACACCGCCGATCACGACGATCGCCGGCGAGCCGAGCCCCGCACGCGCCACCGCCTCGGCGAACTCGCGAAGCGGCGCGAGCACATGACGCTGCTCAGGCCGCGTCGCCGACTCGATCGCCGCGCACGGCGTGTCGGCGGACATGCCGGCCGCGAGCAATGCGCGGGCGATCTCGCCGAGCCGGCGCATGCCCATATAGATCACCAGCGTCATGCGCGTCGCGGCGAGCGCGGCCCAGTCCGGTTCGCCACTGCCGCCGGCGCCGTGGCCGGTGACGAACACGACGCCCTGCGCGTGATCACGATGCGTGACCGCGATACCGAGCGCCGCGGGCGCCGCGATGCCGGCCGTGATGCCGTTGATCACGTCGACTTCGATACCCGCGGCCTGTAGCGCCTGCAACTCTTCGCCGCCGCGGCCGAACACGAACGGATCGCCGCCCTTGAGCCGCGCGACGCTGCGCCCCGCGCGCAGATGCCCGAGCATTTGCGCGACGATGTCGGCTTGCGGCGTCGACGGATGGCCGCCGCGCTTGCCGACGTACACGACTTGCGCGTCGGTGCGCGCGAACTGCAGCACGTCGGGATTCACCAGATCGTCGACGAGCACGACATCGGCCTGCGCGAGCGCACGGGTGGCCTTCAGCGTGATCAGTTCGACGTCGCCGGGACCGGCGCCGATCAGCCAGGCGCGCGTCATCGCGGCGTGCATGGCGCGCGCCATGCGGTGATGGAAGAAGAGACGCGGCGTGCGACAGCGCGCGCGGCGGTGAATATAGAGGTCATGCGGAACTGCGAATCCGGGCACGCGCGATGCCGCGCTGCTACGCCTTCACATCCGTTCCCCGCGGATTCCGGCGGCCGGCGGCGCCGCGTGATGCACGGATGCAATGCGGCACCGCCTCCGCGTCTGGCCGGTATCCGGGCTGGCGGCCTCATGCGCTTCGCCTTCCCGTCCCGGTTTGTGGATTCGCGGGACAGTGGCATCAAAAAACGCATGCGCGGCACGGCGGAATCGAAGGCGAATCGAATCGCGCGCCGCAGGTCGCTTACCGTTGCGGGGACAGCACAGGTTGAACGCGCGAGGCGCTGCCTGTTTCCCGTTTAACTGCACACGCGAGCGCATGTGCGGGCACCAAACGCGCGCATACGATAGCACATGGCGCCTTGCCGGATAAGCCTCGGCGGCGCTTTCCGGCTCGCTGCGTTGCTTGACTGCGCAAGGCCGCGGGCCTACACTCGCACGCACTTTGGGTGCTCGCGTGCGCGCTCGTGCGCATGCAGTTAAACGGGAAACAGGGAGCCACCTGCTCTGGAGCGGCTAACCTGTGCTGTCCCCGCAACGGTAAGCGAAAAGCGGTTCCGGCTTGATAGCCGGGCACCGCAGTGCCGGCTTCGATGTCCTCGCGCAAGCTCGCGTGGACATTTCACCACTGGACGAGAAACCACTCGGCCGGGAAGGGGAAGCGGCGCTTTCGCCAGCCCGGATACCGGCCCAAAGAAGCAGAACGACCGCCGCGGGGATGCGGCGGCGCGTTCATGACCTCAGTTCCGCTTTCTGTATTTCCGTTGTCGCGGCAATGCCGTCGTTCGTCCCCGTGTCTGGTGATCGCTGGTACTTCTGCGCGTGCTTCATTCGCTCCATTCGCCAGCCGACGCGGACCCACGCGCGGACTTTCCGGCATACCGATCAACGCCAAGGGATGGACCTCACGATGCAAACTCAATTGCGCAAGATCCCCGTCACGATCGTCACGGGCTTTCTCGGCAGCGGCAAAACCACGCTGCTGCGGCACATTCTTCAGCATGCGGGCGGCAAGCGCATTGCGGTGATCGTCAACGAGTTCGGCGAGCTCGGCATCGACGGCGAAATCCTCAGAGGCTGCGGCATCGGTTGCGATGAAAACGGCGTCGAGACCGAAGGGCAATTGTATGAACTCGCGAACGGTTGTTTGTGCTGCACCGTGCAGGAAGAATTTTTCCCGGTGATGGAAAAGCTCGCGGAGCGCCGCGATGAACTCGATCACGTGCTGATCGAAACGTCGGGCCTGGCGTTGCCGAAGCCGCTCGTGCAGGCGTTCAACTGGCCGCAAATCCGCAACGGCTTCACGGTCGACGCGGTGGTGACGGTGGTGGACGGCCCGGCCGCCGCGAGCGGCCAGTTCGCCGATAACCCGCTCGCCGTCGATGCGCAGCGCAAGGCCGATCCGAATCTCGATCACGAGTCGCCGCTGCACGAGTTGTTCGAAGACCAGTTGTCGGCGGCCGATCTGGTGATTCTGAACAAGACCGATCTGATCGACGACGCGCGGCAGCACGAGGTCGAAGCCGCGATCCGCGCGGAGATTGCGCCGCAGGTGAAGATCGTGCGCGCGCAGCAGGGGCGGCTCGACCTGCATACGCTGCTGGGCCTCGAAGCGGCGTCGGAAGAGACGATCCACCTGCGTCATGACCACCACGGTTCCGCCGACGACCCCAATCACCACCACGATGAATTCGATTCGGTCGTCGTGCAGGCATCCGTACCGTCGCGCGACGCGGCGCTCGCCGCCTTGCAGGCGCTCGTCGAAACCCACACGATTTACCGTGTCAAAGGCTTCGCGGCACTGCAGGGCGCGGCGATGCGTCTCGTGATCCAGGGCGTGGGCCGGCGCTTCGAGAGCTACTTCGACCGGCGCTGGCAAGCGGGTGAAAATGGCGACGGCGCGTTGAGCCGCTTCGTGCTGATCGGCGCAGACCTCGACCAACACGCGATGCAACAGGCGTTCGACGCGGCGCTCGGCGCGACGTCGAACGCGACGGCATAAACAGGCGCCCCAGCATGCATCTGCTGCGCACGACGCCGGGCGGCTTCGTCGACGATACGCAGGGCGTGATCCGCATCGATCAGCAGCCCGCCGAGATCGTCGTGCTCAGTTCCGCCGACACCACGCTGTCGCTGCTCGCGAGCGTAGTGCCGCGTCTCGGCGACGGCTTTCCGAGCGTGCGGCTCGCGAACGTCACGTATCTGCGTCAGCCTGCCTCGGTCGATTTCTATCTGGACGACGTGTTGCAGCATGCGCGCGTGGTCGTCGTCGATCATCTCGGCGGCGAAACGTATTGGCCGTACGGCATCGAGCAGGTGGTCGCGCTCGCGCAGCGCAAACAGCAAACACTCGCGATGTTTTCCGGCGATCTGCAGGAAGACCCGAACCTGCTCGCGCGCAGCACCGCGAGCGCCGAGTTGTGTCAGCAGCTGTGGCGCTATCTGCGCGAGGGCGGTCCGCAGAACGCCGAGGCGTTTTTGCGCTGCATCGCGTATCGCGCGCTCGACTGGGGGCGCGAACCCGATCCGCCGCGCGCGTTGCCGGCCGCGTCGCTGTATCACCCCGAGCGTGATACCCCCATCGTCGCCGACTGGCAGGCGCGTTGGCGGCAAGACGCGCCGGTCGTCGCGATTCTGTTCTACAAGGCGCATCTGCAGGCCGCCAATACCGCGGTGTTCGATGCGTTGATCGACGCGCTCGAAGCGCAAGGGCTCAATCCGCTGCCGCTCGCGATCACGTCGCTGAAGGATGCGGTGAGCCGCGATGTCGTGCAGTCGCTGTGCGCGCAAGATGGTGTCGCGCTCGTGCTGAACACGACTGCGTTCGCCGCTTCCGCGATCGACGACCCGGAGCCGCTCGCGCTCGCCGGTGACGCGCCGGTGTTTCAGGTGATCCTGAGCGGCGGCAATCGCGAAGACTGGCTGAAGGACAACCACGGCCTCAATTCGCGCGACATCGCGATGCATATCGCGCTGCCCGAAGTGGACGGGCGCATCATCACGCGCGCGATCAGCTTCAAGGGGCTCGCGTATCGCTGTGCGCATACGCAGGTCGACGTGGTCCGCTATCAGCCCGACCTCGAACGGGTGCGCTTTCTCGCCGAGCTGAGCCGGCGCTGGTGCCGTTTGCGTTCGCTCGATAACGCCGACAAGAAAGTCGCGTTGATTCTCGCCAACTATCCGATGAGCGAAGGGCGCATCGGCAATGGCGTCGGGCTCGATACGCCGGCGTCGGTGGTCGGCATTCTGTCGATGCTGCGCGATGAAGGTTATCGTGTCGGCGAACTACCCGAAAACGGCGACGCGTTGTTGAACAGGCTGACCGAAGGCGTGACCAACGATCCGGTCGTACGCGATCTGCGTCCGGCCCTGCAAAGCCTCGCACTCGACGACTATCTCGCGCATTTCAACGCGTTGCCGGCGAGCGTGCGCGACGCGTTGAACGCGCGCTGGGGCAAGCCCGAGCAGGACCCCACGCTACGGCGCGGCCGCTTCATGATCGCCGGCTGGCGCTGCGGCCAGGTGTTCGTCGGCATTCAGCCTGCGCGTTCGCGCGAGCACGGCGACTACGCGAGCTATCACGATGCGGAGCTCGTACCGCCGCACGCATACCTCGCGTTCTATTTCTGGCTGCGCCATCAGTTCGGCATCGACGCGGTCGTGCACGTCGGCAAGCACGGCAACCTGGAATGGCTGCCGGGCAAAAGCGTCGCCTTGAGCGATGCGTGCTGGCCCGATCTGATTCTCGGACCGATGCCGCATCTGTATCCGTTCATCGTCAATGATCCCGGCGAAGGCAGCCAGGCAAAGCGGCGCGCGCAGGCGGTGATCATCGATCATCTGATGCCACCGCTTACACGCGCCGAAAACTATGGGCCGCTGCAGGACCTCGAACGCCAGGTCGACGAATACTACGAAGCATTGATGGTCGATTCGCGTCGCGCGAAGCTCTTGCGTCGCACGATTCTGACGACGATCGTCGAGCATCGGTTGCACGAAGAGCTGAGTCTCGCGGCGCCGAACCGACAGGACGATGAAGACGCGCTGCTCACTCGCGTCGATGCGTGGCTGTGCGAGCTGAAGGAAGCGCAGATTCGCGATGGCCTGCATACGTTCGGGCAGTCGCCGCGCGGCGTGCAGCGGCGCGACACGCTGCTCGCGCTCGGGCGCTTTCCGGTCGGCGATGGGCGGGCCGGCAAGGCGGGGCTCGTCGACGCGCTGGCGCGCGATCTGCGCATCGATCATCGGTTCGACCCCTTGACGGTGGATTGGGCCGCCGCATGGGACGGCCCGCGACCCGATGTATTGCAGCGGGTCAGCGATGCGCCGTGGCGACATTATGGCGATACGCGCGAGCGGTTGGAATTGCTCGCGGGCGAGCTGTTGCGCGGTGTCTGCGATGTCGATTGCGATGATGCGGATCGTTCGCAGGCCGTCCCCGTAGCCGACGAAAGTCTGCCGCAAGCGGCACAGGTGATCGCACGCCTGCGCGACGACGTGCTGCCGCGTCTCGACGCCTGCGGCCCGCAGGAAATGACGCAGCTGAAACGCGGCCTCGAAGGACGTTTCGTGCCGCCAGGTCCGAGCGGTTCGCCGTCGCGCGGTCGGCCCGACGTGCTGCCCACCGGCCGCAACTTCTATTCGGTCGACACGCGCGCGGTGCCGACGCAAGCCGCGTGGGCACTCGGCCTGAGATCGGCGCAGCAACTGATCGAGCGGCATCTGCAGGAGCACGGCGATTATCCCCGCGCGATCGGCCTGTCGGTCTGGGGCACCGCGACGATGCGCACCGGCGGCGACGATATCGCGCAGGCGCTCGCGCTGCTCGGCGTGCGGCCGAAATGGGCGCCGGGCAGCCACCGTGTGACGGACTTCGAGATCATGCCGATCGACGCGTTCGATCGGCCGCGTATCGACGTCACGTTGCGCGTATCCGGTTTTTTTCGCGATGCGTTCGCGAACGTGATGCATCTGTTCGATGCGGCCGTGCAAGCGGTTGCCGAACTCGACGAGCCCGCGGAGCTGAATCCGATTCGCGCGCGCGTGCAGCGCGAACGCGATGCGTTGATCGCGCGCGGCATGGACCCGGTCGAAGCGCGCAAGCGCGCCGGCTGGCGCGTGTTCAGCGCGCGGCCGGGCACGTACGGCGCGGGTCTGCAGCAGATGATCGACTCGCGCCAATGGCAGACCGACGCCGATCTCGCGAACGCGTATCAGGCGTGGGGCGGATATGCGTACGCGCAGAAGAGCGCGGGCGAGCAAGCGCAGCAAGCGTTTGGCACGCGCCTCGCAGCGATGGACCTCGTGCTGCAGAACCAGGACAATCGCGAGCACGACGTGCTCGATTCGAACGACTACTACCAGTTTCAGGGCGGCATGGTCGCGGCGGTGCGGCATCTGGCAGGTCGGCAGCCGCGCGTCTATCACGCGGATCACAGCAATCCGGCCGCGCCGCGCGTGCGGACGTTGCACGAGGAGATCGCGCGCGTGATCCGCTCGCGCGTGGTCAATCCGAAATGGCTCGACGGCGTGAAGCGCCACGGCTACAAGGGCGCGGCCGAGATCGCCGCGACCGTCGATTATCTGTATGGCTACGACGCGACCGCGCGCGTGATCGCGGATCATCAATACGCGCTCGTCGCCGATGCTTATCTGAATGACGCCGATACGCGCGCGTTCATGCAACGGCACAATCCGCATGCGCTGCATTCGATTTGCGAGCGTTTGCTCGAGGCGATGCAGCGGGGGCTGTGGCAGCAGCCGGGTGACTATCGCGCGCAGGTGGAAACGCATCTGCTGGCGAGCGAACAGCAGATCGAAGGAAGACAAACATGAATGGAGCGATGCGAGGAGCGGGCGACGCAGGTAGCTCCGCCTGTGTATCGGGTACGGCGGCGCGGTCCGTTTTTCCGTTTGCGGCGCTGATCGGCCAGGCCTCGTTGCAGCAGGCGCTGGTGCTCGCGGCGATCGACCCGGGCTTGGGCGGCGTATTGATCAGCGGACCGCGTGGCACCGCGAAGTCGACTGCCGCGCGCGCGCTTGCGGAACTGCTGCCGGAGGGAGAGCTCGTGAATCTGCCGCTTGGCGCGAGCGAGGATCGTCTGATCGGCACGCTCGATATCGAAAGCGTGCTGCGCGACGGCTCGGTGCGCTTCTCGCCGGGGCTGCTCGCGAAGGCGCATCGCGGCGTGCTGTACGTCGACGAAGTCAATCTGCTGCCCGATGCGCTCGTCGATGCGTTGCTCGATGCGGCGGCGAGCGGCGTGAATACCGTCGAACGCGATGGCGTGTCGCATAGTCATGACGCGAGCTTCGTGCTGATCGGCACGATGAATCCCGAAGAGGGCGAGTTGCGGCCGCAATTGATCGACCGCTTCGGTCTGATGGTGGAGTTGCAGAACGCCTTCGAGCCGCAGGTGCGGCAGGCGATCGTCAAAGCGCGGTTCGCGTTCGATCTCGATCCCGCTGGGTTTCGTACCGTCTACGCGGAGCAGCAGGCTTCATACGTGCAGCGAATTCGCTCGGCGCGCGCGGCGCTGCCGCTGCTGTCGTTCGATGACGCCGTCCATGCGCGCGTGAGCGCGCTATGCATCGACGCGGCCGTCGACGGTTTGCGCGCCGACCTCGTGATGCTGCGCGCGGCGCGCGCGCTGGCCGCATTCGAACGGGCAGGCGCGGTGACGGTGCGGCATGTGGAGCGCGTTGCCGATCCGGTGCTGCTTCATCGGCGGCGTCAGCATGATTCGCAACATGCGAATCAGCGCCGGCCAGAAAGCGAGGCGCCGGCACGGGACGTCGCTGCGGGTGCGTCTGGCGATACGGCTGGATCCACGACACCTTCCGCCGACTCCGACTGCGGCTACCTGCCGCCCGAGCCGACGGCGGCTTTGCCTGTCAAAGGCGTCATTGCGCTCGACGCAAAAAAACGCTGAGCCATCGGAAAGGCGCCGCCGCTGACTCGCGCAGCGGTTTTCGATGGCGACGAGGCGTGGGGGCGGATTCGCACGACACGTCGCGCGGCGAACCGGGCAGGCGCATTGCATGGCCACCGACGCTCGCCGCGATGCGCGAGCACACGCTGCGTCGTGAGCATCTGCGCTTCGTACGGGAAGTGCCGCGTGGCGGTGTGCTGCATTGTTTCGTGCTCGATTGCTCCGGGTCGATGCTGGCGGGCCAACGCCTCGCGTTGGCGAAGGGTCTACTGACTGCCTTGTTCGACCGTGCGAGTGCGATGCGCGCCGAGGCTGCGCTGATCTGCTTCGGCGGTGCGGGAGCGGATGTGCGCTTCGGCCCGGCCGTGCCGCGCTGGTGGAACGAGCGATGGCTCGCGCCCGTGGGCGGAGGCGGCGGTTCGCCGCTCGCGTCGGGCGTGCGCCGCGCCGCGCAACTGCTCGAACGCTGCGCGCGGCGACGGCCGGCCCAGCAGCGCTGGTTATGGATTCTGACCGACGGCCGCACGAGCGACGAACCCGCGCGGCCGGCCGACGTCGATGAAGTCGTGTTCGTCGATTTCGAGCGTGGTGCGATACGGCTCGGTCGTTGCGAGGTGCTCGCCAATGCCTGGGGAGCGCGGCGGTTGACGCCGGAAGAGTTGCTCGGCTGATCGATGTGTGCGCAGCTAGGTCGACGCTGCTGTGTCCGCACGCGCGTTGCTTTTGTGGCCGTACCGCTTATTTCAGTCCGTTGGACCAGTGCTGCACATCCTCCTGACGATCGAACACGAACACCTTCATCGCCATCTGTTGAACGGAATCGAGTTGATCCAGTTCGAGCCCATGCATGGACGGCTCGCCAGGCGCTTTGCCCTTCTGAACGTTGCGGATCACCGCCGTCGTCTCGATCTGTGAATCGTATTCGGCCGACTTCAGCCGGAACGCGATGCGCAGCCGCTCGCCGACTTCGCCCAGTGTCCATGACGCACTCAACGACATGCCGAGCGCGCTGATGCCCTTGGCGAGTCCAAGGCCTTCGTAAGTGTCACCGCTCCCACCGATGCCAAACCGCACGGGCAGGTGCGCATGGACGCGGATCGATTTGCGCTCACGGAGCCGGCGGACCATACCGGGTCTCGACAACACGGCATAGTCGAACGGCACGCGGCAGACCGCTTCGACCGTGCAGACGAAACGGAACACGGCCTGACTCGCGATCGCGACGACCTCGACGTTCTCGCCGGGCGTGAGCGGCAGCGGTTGGCCCTGCTGCATCGGCGGCGTGACGAACAGCGCATGATTCGGCGCGAAACCGATGATGCCGCAAGGTTGCATCGGCGCGCCGCTGCCGGGTTGCGAACGCATGCCGATCAATGTGCCGATCTCGAGGTGCATGTCCTTCAGCGTCAACTCACCGGCGTGGTCAGGCTGGGCGGTTGGCGCCGGCGGTTGTTGTGCGCCGAGGTCGAACAGGTCGCCGCGTTGCGGGCGGAAGTGTTGAAACAGAAAGGCGCGCTCGTCGGTGGTCGCGAGCGTCGTCGCGCTTGCGAAGAGCAGCGTGCCGTCGGCATCGACGATCGGCCATGGGAGCGGCGTGCCTACCGGCACCGTATCAGGCTCGAGCATCGGGGATGCCGCGGCGGGCTGGGTGTCCTCGACGTGTGCGTCGACGAGATTGTCCATAGTCGGCAGCTAATTTAAGTGGCGAGATGATCTGATTGACGGCGGGGAAGGGTAGAACTTTAATTTGGGGAGCCGTGGTGAGTTCGAGCCGTGCTCGGACTACTTTGTTTTGTCGGTATCAGGACTTCGGCGGGTTGAATCGGATGACTAACTATTTTCGCTGATTTTTTGGTCTGGCCAGAGTTGACTCTTTTTTAGGGGCTGGCGGCAATGCGATGGAGATGGCAGTCTTTGCTCCCAAAAGAAATTCGCAGAAGGGTATTGACGTGTTGTCGACCGCTCTCCATAATCTCGCTTCTCTGCTGCAGACGCAGCGACGCAAACGAAGCGGTGCCGGGTAGTGGTGATTCAGGCGCGGCGGGTTTGGCGGACCGATCTTTAAAAACTAACAGTCGATAAGTGTGGGCGCTTGATGCGGAATGCGGCGGCGGATTCTCCGGAATCTGCTGTCAGGCAGAAGTATCAGAAGCCTCACACAGTATTGGAGGAAGGTTTGTCTGTCGAAAGACGGATCAATCATCGTCAGTACGTTGAGTGAGCGACCGGGTTCGAGAGAGCCCGAACACAGTAACAGGTTTGAACTGAAGAGTTTGATCCTGGCTCAGATTGAACGCTGGCGGCATGCCTTACACATGCAAGTCGAACGGCAGCACGGACTCCG